>NZ_SFBV01000264.1:0-32786 GCF_007095585.1 Microcystis sp. M_OC_Ca_00000000_C217Col | reverse complement strand
GACTAAATCCTTATCTGGCAAGAGACTTAATTGATTAGTTCGCTCTAGAGCAAAAACAATTGACAAAAATCGCAGCCATGCCTTTCTCTATAAGGGTTCCATCCCTTATAACCCCCGTCCATTGCATAACACAAACCGAAGAGCCTTTAATTATAACCAGCTACTTATGCCTTAATCAATATCAATTTAATAAGTAGTCATGCAAAATTAATTACCTGCCCGATCGAGCTAAAACCCTTACGGGGCAATGATCGTCATGTGTAAATAATTTTGCCTAGGTACTTATCCTTGCCATCACACCAGAACATAGGGAGGCGCTGATTACCCTTCCTTTTTATCATAAAGACTCCTTCGATTGAGTATCGCGGGATCAACAGGATTTCAAGATTCTTCATCCGCAACGGGATCGATCACGAGTGCTTTAAATTCTGAGGCAGAAATTATAGTTGTCGATCCTAAATTATCTACTTCTTCAAAGTCTTTATCACCTGTGATCAAAAAATCAGCATCACTCGCCATAGCACAAGCTAGAAATTTAGCATCCGATCGATCTCTAGGGAAATCAACGGTGCTGTGAACATCAATTAATCTAGGAAATGTATCGAAAACCTTATACCATTCTCTTATCACTCCTTCCGACAGCTTAAACTTAGGACGGCTGACAACATCTTTATATTCAGTTAAAATAGCTTCGGAAACAATCCATTCGATTTTATTAGACTCGATCACGAATTGTATAACCGTTCTCGGCAACCTTCCTTTTAAAATTGCCGAGAGTAGAATATTCGTATCGATCACGACTTTCATTCGCCTCTCCGATAGGCTTCAATTTCTGCGGCGATATCTTCTTCGGTAATCTCCTGAACCCAAGATAAAGATTGAGTTTTATCAAAGAGTTCTTTAACTTTTTGGCTTAAAGTCTGACGGTTTTGTTTGTCCGCTAAATTTAACAAAGCGTCTTTTAATAAATCTTCAACGCTGTTATAGTTTCCGGTCGCTAATTGAGAGTTAATTAATTGTTCTAATTCGGGATTTAAGGTAATATTCATGGTAAAATATTGTCCTGTATAATTCGGTGGATATTATGATGGTTCGTGAACGATTTCATCGATAAATTCTTCTCTTTCCTCTTCCGTCATTGTCTCCCAATCGTAGCCGCGTTCTTCTGCGACGATTTTTGCCTGTTGGCTTCCGTAATCGGTTATAGCTTCCATATTTCCCCACTGACGCTGGATGAGGAATCTAAATAGTTCCTGTTGCTGTGCTTCGGGGAGTTGTTTGACTAATTCGATTACTTGTTCGTTGCTTAAGGTTAAGTTCGGCATAGGTCGCTTCTAGACAATAGCATGATTAACGATTTTAACACGGGTCTTTAATGGAGAGGGTTTTCTGTTCGCCTATCCCTTCTGGGCTTCGATCGGTTAGAATCGAGAAATTATCGGCCTAGAAAGTCCTTTCATCTTCGCGCTTGCCGTAAAATTATATCTTTAACTAAATGGTGATCGCTAATTAATTATCGTAGTAAAGCTTGAAAACCTGCTTGAATAAAATGAACATCTGAAGTTAAAGCGTCGGTAATTTGATTTTCTTCCATAACAATAAAAGAAAAACAATCTACTAATCCCCAGCTTTTATCAGCTCTTGATTCGTAGAGCTTTAAGCCTTTTTGAAAAAGAGTAGAAGTGATAGTAACAACGAATAAATTATCGGTTTGATAGCATTGCTTGATAAAGGCAGAAACCTTAGGACGATTGTAATGACTAAGAGCATTACCAACCTCCATAAAAATGGCTTCAGTAACCCAAACTGCTGTTGCATTTTTTACATAGGGGAGGAACTGCATAGCAATTTGATGATATTGATCATGAGGATTGAGAATTGCTTGGATAAAGACCGTATCTAAAAAAAGTTTCGACTTATTCATCGCTTATATTTCTTTTGGGAGTATCATATAAATAATGATCGTGTTCCCTTGACCAATCTTCTGGAGCTTCATAGGTGCCAGCCATTTCTTCTAACAGTTCCCAAGCATTTTTAGGGTTATTTTCTAGTGGGTCTTCCCGAGAAATAATTTGGATGATGTAATGGGTATTGGGTTCTAATTCAATCTTTTCTTCGGGACGGAAAACCATTCCATCATAACTAACTCGTAGATTTTTTATCATAATGGATTGTTAAGAAGTAATTCGAGTACGGCCTACACAGTGCCTTAAGGCTAGTGTAACACACCCTCTCAACTATAAATACCGCACGATCGCACCCTCTTCTAGATGCCGATATTCTGCTAAAGATGGGAAAATATCAGTCCTGTAGGGTCAAGGTCGATCCTCGTGGGTGGGGAAACGGAGGGAATTTTCGGGCAGGGTGACAACAGTAATCGTTTTTCCCAACCTATCGAAAAATTCGACACTATACCCGGTTTCTAATCCCTCGATTTGATGTTTTTCTACCAATGTCCCCACGTCTCCCACGGATAATCTTGCTTCGCGAATATCTTTTAATAAAATCCCATTGAGTAAAGTTCATAATTGATGGTTATTATTTCGAGTTAAGAAATCTAGAAAATCTTTTGCTTTTACGATCTGAATATTTTGATATTCAACCAGTGAAAGAAGATGTTTGTCCCCCGTGATAATATGGGTAGCCTTGCCAGCGATCGCACATTCTATGATCATATCGTCATCGGGATCGTTGGGAACCGCTCTCAGTTGTCTTGTTATCGGAACAAGGCTAGAAAATTGACGAATTTCCGCGATATATTCTCTAAGTCCCCGTTCAGATATTTGAAATTTCTGCTGAAGTTTTTCGGTTAATTCGTCTAAAATCTCTTGGCAGGTTACTGAAGATACCGATCCCGTCTTCGCTAACGATAAGCAGGAAAATGTAGGGCTGCTTTTAGACAGCCAAGCAGAGATTAATATATTTGTATCAAAAACAACTACATAGGTCACTATTTTTCGTGAACGATTTCATCGATAAATTCTTCTCTTTCGTCTTCGGTCATAGTATCCCAATCATAGCCGCGTTCTTTGGCTACGATTCTAGCTCTTTCTGCTCCTTCATTAAATACTGGTTCCAACTGTCTCCACTGACTGAGAATGAGAATTTTATAAACTTCCTGTTGCTGTGCTTCGGGGAGTTGTTTGACTAATTCGATTACTTGTTCGTTGCTTAAGGTTAAGTTCGGCATAGGTCGCTTCTAGACACCAGCATGATTAATCAGTTTAACACGAGTCCTTAGCGGGGTGGGGAACTGGAGGGAATTTTCGGCCATGGTGACAACAGTAATCGTTTTTCCCAACCTATCGAAAAACTCGACAATATACCCCGTTTCTAATCCCTCAATTTGATGTTTTTCTACTAATGTTCCCACGTCCCCCGCAGATAATCATTCTTCGGGAATATCTTGTGATAAAATCAAGCTGATATTTGTCTTATCAACTAAATCATAAGCCTGTTACTGTTTTTATGCCTTCATAAACTTATAGTGTTCGTAGATTAATCATTATCTGGATTTAATGCTAAATATTGTTTTAATCTGTTCCATACACCTAGCCTTTGAAATATTTCTTCCTGTTTGGGATATAAAAAGGAATCTTGAAATTTTTTTCCAGTTTGAGTGCTTAATCTTATCAAAAGATTATTAAAGGTTTCATTTAATAAATCATCAAGCATTTGTATTAATTTATAATCTGTAGAAAGATGTACCTGTAGCAACTCTAGTTCATCTATAGACAATATTCTCCAGTCAAACTTATTGACTCCCTCTTGGATTAATAAACTATCTAAATGTTCTCGAAACAAATGGCTATTGATAAGATATAAAGGTTCCAAAGAAACAATAACAGGTATAAAAGTATTACAATTGTGAAAACAACTAAGCTCGACCGTTTTTTTCTGACACTCTGAAATAAAGCTTGCTAGTTGTTTTAATCCTTTCGTTATTTGTACCAGACTAGAATTAATGTGATCTTCACTAGCGATAGCTTGTGCCGCTCTAGAAAAGCGTGTTGCTTTGCATTCAAAAAGGATTAAAGTTGAACCGTCTTGCAGTATCCAATCAGGAGATTTACCTTTATTGATTGGATAGAAAGTACGAATTTTTTCCTCCGAAAATAATGTTTCTGAAAATATACACTCTTTGAGAATAATTCCAACATATCTTTCAAAAACATAACCAAAATAAGATGAAAATTCTTGTTTATAGTAATTAAACATTTGATAAAAAATTCCTGATGAAATTCTCGAAGCTA
The DNA here is from genome assembly GCF_007095585.1 of Microcystis sp. M_OC_Ca_00000000_C217Col. Taxonomy (NCBI): domain Bacteria; kingdom Bacillati; phylum Cyanobacteriota; class Cyanophyceae; order Chroococcales; family Microcystaceae; genus Microcystis; species Microcystis sp. M_OC_Ca_00000000_C217Col. The sequence goes on along the minus strand of NZ_SFBV01000264.1, from coordinate 28,533 downwards.
TTAAGTCAGGAACTGGTGCATGAATAAAGTCTTTTTCTAATATTGAAAATTGTTTATTCTGACAAGGTTTAATAAGTGGATACTGTAGCAGTGGATTGAAATTATAGGCTTTGAACCTATCATCTTCATTTTTTCTTTCTTCATATAGATTTACAAACTTTGATTTATCCGCCGAAAGTTGTAATAAAATTTTATTGATAGAATAATCGTCTGGAAGACTTAAACCTTTTTTACGAGCAACTTTAAAATAGTTTCTACTAATACTAAAATGCCTAGAAGAAAAACTATATATACAAAAACCAGTATTAATAAAGTCCCTCAAAGAAACATCGCTAATTTCCTGAAATTTTTTTGCAAAATCAAATTTAGGAATATTAGGTAAGTCATTTAATTGTCTGGGTATCTCGTCGAATAGAATAACTGGACGTGCAAATTGACCAAAAATATTCGGTCGAAATGGGAACTGATGACTAACTAAACGGAGCATTAAAAAAACAGGGTTAGAATTAATAAATTCATTTTTAAGTTCTTCATCAAAAATTATCGGATCTGCCTGTAAATATTTTAAAGTTAAATTTACCAAACATCTAAGATCGTGATATTTAATTCTTGTTTCTACTTTACTAGGAGTGCAAAATCTGATAGCAAACAAAGCCGCGCCAGCATTTAAAAAAGGTAAAAGTTCTGGCGTAGTTGCGTTAAGCTGTGAATGTTGATTTTTTAACCTGTGTAAAGAATATAAGGCATCTCCTAGCTTAATTTTTTTAAAAGAACTTTGAATCTGAAGTTCTAAACGATTTAGAGCTTGCAAAGAATTTATATTAGGAAGTTGATTTTTGACCATATTTTGCCGTATCTATACAATAGGGGGCTTATTCAGCCCCCATAAAACCCTAACTACCGCCGATTCTCGCCACATCGCGGGCGTTGGCTTCAAAAGCCGCATCGAGGGCAGAATCGCCGGTTAAACCAGAATCTAACGCCTCTTTAATACACTGCAACATCCGCTTATAATCCTTGGGCATTACTTTAACAAACTTGGGCAACATTTCCGACCAATTTGCTAAAACTAGGGACGCTTTTTGACTTTGGGTGTAATCAGCATGGCGTTGAATTAACTCGCGTAAATCGTTGATTTCTTCCCCTTCTAGCGCCTCTAAAGCCACCATTTGGGTATTGCAACGAGTGGCGAAATCCCCCGACTCATCGAGGACGTAGGCGACACCACCACTCATTCCGGCGGCGAAATTGCGACCGGTGGGCCCTAAAACAACGACTTTACCCCCCGTCATATACTCGCAAGCGTGGTCGCCAACCGACTCAACTACCGTAGTCACCCCAGAGTTACGCACCCCAAAACGTTCCCCAGCAACCCCAGAAATATACACCTCACCACTGGTTGCACCGTATAAAGCCACATTACCGATGATAATATTCTCCTCGGCCACAAAAGTGGAACCTTTGGGCGGATAAACGATGATTTTGCCACCGCTTAAACCCTTACCCACATAATCATTGGCATCCCCTTCTAACTCCAGTGTCACCCCTTTGGGAACAAAAGCACCGAAACTCTGCCCCGCGCTGCCCTGAAAATGGAGATGTACGGTATCTTCGGGTAAACCCTCCCAGTGACGTTTAGTGATTTCGTTGCCTAAAATCGTCCCCACCACGCGGTTAATATTTTTAATCGGTAGTGTCGCCTTGACTTTTTCGCCTTTTTCAATGGCATCCTTGCATAAATCCAGTAAAACGGTTATATCCAAGGACTTATCTAAACCGTGGTCCTGGGGAATCTGGCAATAACGCCCTACCTCTGCATCTACCTCCGGTTGATAGAGAATCGGAGTTAGGTCAATTCCTTTCGCTTTCCAATGTTCTACAGCCTGTTTTGGCTCTAATACATCAGTTCGCCCCACCATTTCATTTAAGGTGCGGAATCCCAATTCGGCCATAATTTCCCGCACTTCCTGGGCGATAAATTTCATGAAATTCACCGTATATTCGGGATCTCCGATGAAATTCTTCCGTAATAACGGATCCTGGGTCGCTACCCCCGCCGGACAGGTATTAAGATGACAAACCCGCATCATAATACAGCCTAACGTTACCAGTGGCGCGGTCGAAAAACCGAATTCTTCGGCCCCCAATAGCGTCGCTACCACCACATCGCGGCCGGTTTTCATCTGGCCATCGGTTTCCACCGCAATGCGACTGCGAAGATTATTTAACACCAATGTTTGATGGGTTTCTGCTAGTCCCAACTCCCAGGGTAAACCCGCGTGTTTAATCGAGGTTTGGGGTGAGGCACCGGTCCCACCATCGAAACCAGAGATTAAAACCACGTCGGCGTGAGCTTTAGCGACTCCGGCGGCGATTGTGCCAACTCCCACCTCAGAAACCAGTTTTACGCTCACTCTGGCCGCGCGATTGGCATTTTTTAGGTCATGAATCAACTCCGCTAGGTCTTCAATCGAGTAGATATCGTGGTGGGGTGGGGGAGAGATTAAACCAACTCCGGGGGTGGAGTGACGGACTTTGGCAATCCAAGGATAGACTTTTTTACCCGGTAATTGACCGCCTTCGCCCGGTTTTGCCCCCTGGGCCATTTTTATCTGCAATTCTCGCGCTTGGGAGAGGTAAAGACTGGTGACACCAAAACGGCCGGAAGCTACCTGTTTAATGGCACTATTTTTCGAGTCTCCCCGTTCATTTGTCCAAGTGTAGCGCTCAGAATCTTCGCCTCCTTCCCCGGTGTTCGACTTGCCACCGATACGATTCATGGCAATAGCGAGGGATTCGTGGGCCTCTTTGGAAATGGACCCGTAACTCATGGCCCCGGTTTTAAAGCGTTTCATAATCGCTTCAATCGGTTCCACTTCTTCGATGGGGATACTTTCCCGGTTTTTAAAGGTTAATAGTCCCCGCAGGGTGAAGAATTTTTGATTTTGTTGGTTGACCAGTTGGGAATATTTCTTAAAGAGGTCGTATTTGCCCAATTTTACCGCTTGTTGCAGGGTATGAATGGTTTCTGGGCTAAAAAGATGGGCTTCCCCGTCTTTACGCCATTGATATTCACCGCCAATATCGAGGGTATGCACATTAACATCCCGGTCGGGGAAAGCGTGGCCGTGTCTGAGTAGGGATTCTTTGGCAATAATTTCTAAATCGGCCCCTTCAATGCGGGAAGCTGTCCAAGTAAAATAGCGATCGACTACCGATCGATTTAAGCCGATAGCCTCGAATATTTGCGCCCCACGGTAGCTTTGCAGGGTAGAAATGCCAATTTTAGAGGCCACTTTAATTACGCCCTTGGTGGCGGCTTTTATGTAGTTTTTACAGGCGGTCTGGTGGTCAACTCCCACCAATAAACCTTCCTCGATCATACTGCCGAGGGTGGCAAAGGCTAGATAGGGATTAATCGCACCGCAACCATAACCGAGGAGAAGGGCGTAGTGATGTACTTCCCGGGGTTCGCCGGATTCCAAGACAAGACCGACTCTGGTGCGGGTTCCCTGCCGGATGAGATGATGGTGTAAACCAGCAACCGCCAGCAGTGAGGGAATCGGGGCGTGATTTTTATCGATACCTCGATCGCTTAAAATAATAATACTCGCGCCCGCTAAAATTGCCTCGTCCACCTCTTGACAAATTGCCTCAATTGTGCTACGCATCCCCTCGACTCCCGAAGTGGGATCGAAGAGAATGGGAATAGTCACGGTGTTAAATTCGCTATTGCCCTGTAAACGCGCTAATTGGGCGTTAGTGAGGATGGGAGAGTTAAGTTTAATCAGGTGACAGCTTTCCGGCTGCGGATCCAAGAGATTTCTCTCCGCACCGATAGTGGTGATGGGAGAGGTGATAATTTCTTCGCGAATCGAGTCAATCGGGGGGTTAGTGACTTGGGCGAATAACTGCTGAAAGTAATCATAAAGCAGTTTTGGCCGATCGGACAAGACGGCTAGGGGTGTATCGGAACCCATGGAACCCACTGCTTCCACTCCATCCCGGCCCATGGGGGCTAATAAAAGACGTAATTCCTCAAAAGTGTAACCGAAAGCGGTTTGCTGTTGAATTAGGGAAACAGCAGTTTCCGGTGGGGCAGTTTCCACCGCAGGTAAATCGTCTAAATTGACTAAATTTTCGGTTAACCACTGGCGATAGGGATGAGCTTTGGCAATAGCTTCTTTTATCTCCTCATCGGCCACGATACGACCTTCTTTCATATCCACAAGGAACATCCGGCCGGGTTGCAGACGACCTTTGAAAGCGACGCGTTCCGGTTCAATGGGTAAAACTCCCGCTTCCGATGCCATAATTACTAGGTCATCCTTGGTGACGTAGTAACGGGAAGGACGTAAACCATTGCGGTCCAACACTGCTCCCATCATCGTACCATCGGTAAAAGCGATCGAGGCTGGACCATCCCAGGGTTCCATCAAACAGGAATGGTATTCATAAAAGGCTTTTTTCTCATCACTCATTGATTCGTGGGCTGCCCAGGGTTCAGGAATCATCATCATGACAGCGTGAGGGAGAGAACGCCCCGATAAAACCATTAATTCTAGGGCATTATCAAAAATTAAGGAGTCACTACCCTCGATATTAATAACCGGCTGGATTTTTTTGATGTCTTCCCCGAATAAGGGTGAGGCAAACATCGACTGACGGGCGTGCATCCAGTTAATATTACCTCGCAGGGTATTAATTTCGCCATTGTGGGCAATATAACGGTAGGGGTGGGCGCGTTCCCAACTGGGGAAGGTATTGGTACTAAAACGGGAATGGACTAATCCTAAAGCGCTTTGAAAGTCGGGGTCGTGTAAATCGGGGAAATAGTCACCCACCTGTACCGGCATTAATTGCCCTTTATAGACAATGGTACGACTAGAAATACTGCAAGGATACCAGTAACGATTAAAAGATTGACGACTGAGGTGGGAACGCTTGCGAATAACGTATAATTTGCGTTCAAAGGCCAGATCATCACTTAAATTGGCATTGCGTTCGATAAAAACCTGTTCGATAAAGGGTTCGGTAGATCTGGCCGAATTGCCTAAACTAGAGTTATCCGTGGGAACATCACGCCAACCGAGAACTTTTAACCCCTCTTCGGCGGCGATTTTCTCGAATTCCTGGCGACTTTTCCCGCGAATTTCCGCATCAGGGGCCGTGTAGAGCATTCCTACCCCGTATTGTCCCGCTGCTGGTAAGGTAAAACCTAGATTGCTGGTCACTTTCCGGAAAAATAGGTCAGGGATTTGGCACAAAATACCCGCCCCATCTCCGGTATTTTTTTCCGCACCGCACGCGCCACGGTGATCGAGGTTTAGTAGAATTGTTAAGGCCTGTTCAACAATATCGTGGGACTTTTTACCCGTTTTATGAACGATAAAACCGACACCACAAGCATCATGTTCAAATCGGGGATCGTATAGTCCTTGTTTCCGTGGAGTTTGATTGTTATTCATTTTGTCTGATAGCCTAGCAGTCTGGAAGGGAATGGCCTAGAGGGTGAGCCAGAGTAGCGATTCTAGGTATATCAATTCTGTATCCAGACTGGACCTTCGGTCTTATATCTTAAGGAAATGTTCCGATGTCACAAGGGTTCCTTTATGCCGAAGAGATTATTCACGAATTTTTTAGCAGCGGATCGATTAAGTCGTCGGGAATGCGGTTATGCTCGATATAAGCCTTAATTTCCTCTAGATGGTCGCTGTAATAGGTCAACGCACTGAAGACCTGACTTAACGTCAGATGGGGCATTCCTAGGGGGATTTCTTCGGGAGCGACCCCCAGACGCCAAGTTTCGACGATGGCGCGGACGGGTGTACGCGTTCCTTTGATAATTGGTTCCCCGTGTAAAATCTCGTCGTCTCGAACGATATAGAGATATTCGGTCGCTTGAACCATCGCGGTTTTCTGGAGTGGATATCGTTTAGTTTATCGTATCGATCGAACCCCTGACTATTCCCAATAAATATCGGTTCGGTTACTTCAGCCACCCGCTCTCACTTGCGGCGATTGTTTCGCTCTCTCCCGCCATTTTTTAGAATTTTCTGTAATTACCTCGCACATTGATCGGGCTTTTTCCGCCGCATCCCGTGCCATTTCCAGAATTTCCTCTAGTTCCCGTTCATTTAGTCCTGTTTCTTTTCTTTCCATCACCGTAAACCCTCCAAGCGATTTTTAACCTGCGTCACCCTTATTCTAGTCTCTAAAATACGTCCTAACTCGATCGAGATATCTTCCCCGGCCTCCTGTAAATTTGCTGGGGTCGGTTCTGATCGATCAACACTTTCCACACGCTCGCGGATTTGATTCCTTGCGCGATCAGCGTAAAATAAGCTAGTATTCACAAAAGCCATCAATTGAATTAATGTAAAATTATCGGGAAAACGATTTAACAGATCTGTACCGATTTTGATCGCTTCTCTCCCGTCACTTTCTAGGCGATCTAGTTCTCGATCAATCCTTTCTACGAGCGCAGTTAATTGGGACGGTAAAGGCATAAATTGAAAAATAACACAGGGGACGATTTTAACCTAGCAAAAACAGGCCGCACGAAGACCGATCGGATCGGTTTGATTGGGAAAATTCGATAACTCGAATAGAAGCGATCGATCACACATAGATAGCCTCTCGAACGCTCATTTTTGTCAATTAGTGCGGCAAATGAAGCAAAGTCTGGTTAAAAGCTGAGAAAATCCCCCTGTCCAGCCGTAAGAATCCCCATCAATCCTATTTACGGTTGGCTGAAAAAATCTAAAAACCTTGTTGGGTAAGACTTTTAGACTTTTTTTCCCTCAAAAAGTGCCGACCATTGGAGGGATCGGGGGTAAAATTCTGGGACTTTTGCCCTGAAAATTAGGTAACTGACTACCTCAAAATCGGTAAAACCCTACACCCCACACCCCACACCCTGCCCCCAGGAAAAACTTTTTGCCGCAGACCCTAATTGGTTAAGCTAAAAGCTTTGATGTGCTTAGTTTCTAACCTTCTTTTGAGGTAGGAGAATTGCCAGATTCTGTCTTTTGCACGAGTGCCTGTTGCCTCTTGCCTTCAGAAGCTGATAACTGAGAAAACGGTAGCAATTTCTACCAAAAGTCCCAATAAAATTCGTTATCGTCATAAGGTCATGACGGAATGTAATTAAAACCAGAAAGAATGCGGATCGAGCAGTTGCAAGCCTTTTTAGCCGTAGCCGATACGGGCAATTTCGGTCAAGCGGCGCGCCAGTGTGGAGTCACCCAATCGACTATCAGCCGCCAGATTCAATCCCTAGAAACCGATTTGGGCTTACCTCTTTTCCATCGTACCGCCCAAGCGAAATTAACCATTGCCGGGGAGAAATTGCTACCCCGGGCGAAACGAATTTGTCAAGAATGGACGAATGTTCACGAGGAAATCACTGACCTACAGGCGGGAAAACAGCCAGAATTGTGCGTGGCGGCGATTCATTCCGTCTGCGCCCATTATTTACCGCCGATTTTGCCGAAATTTTGTGCTGAATACCCAGAAGTTCAGTTAAGAGTTACAGCCCTAGGCAGTGATCGCGCCTTAAAAGTGCTGCGGGATGGTTTAGTAGATCTGGCCTTGGTAATGAATAATCGTTTTCTCACCTCTAGCCCGGAGATGGTGGTAGAAATATTATACGAAGAAGCGATCGAAATTCTCATGGCCGCTAATCATCCCCTTGCCCAATACAAAGAAGTGCCATGGTCGGAATTAATCCCCTATCCGCAAGTGGTTTTCAAAGATGGCTACGGAATGCAAAGATTAGTACAAGAATGGTTTTCCCGTCAGGATGCCCACCTAAAAACTGTCATGGAATTAAACACCCTTGATGCTTTTCGCGGTGTGGTGCGTCAGGGTAATATTATCGCTCTTCTGCCTCAATCTGCCCTGATGGAGGCCCGTAGCGATGCCACCCTCGCCATTCGTCCTCTTGCTTCCCCTAGTAGCGAAAATCCCCATCTTAATAATGGTAAATTTAGTCATCGTCTCACCCGTCAGGTAGTCCTTGTCACCACCAGCGATCGCCTACAGATACCACCGATCGCTCATTTTTGTCAATTAGTGCGGCAAATGAAGCAAAGTGTGGTTAAAAGCTGAGAAAATCCCCCTGTAAAGCCTTAAGAATCCCCATCAATCCTATTTACTCTTTATTTTCTTCCTTGAGATGAGCGATACTTTTCGAGAATTATTAAAAGCGATCGGTAGTGGCACCCATACGGGCAAAAATCTAACCCGTCCTGAAGCGGCGATGGCCACCAAGATGATGTTAACCCAAGAAGCAACTCCGGCCCAAATCGGTGCTTTTATGATTGCCCATCGCATTAAACGCCCCACCAGCGATGAGTTAGCGGGAATGCTTGATGCCTACGCCGAGCTTGGCCCGCAAATAACCCTAGAATCAGCCTCTTTTCAGCATCCGATCGCTATTTTTGGCAATCCCTACGATGGACGCTCTCGCACTGCCCCAGTTACCCCGATCACTACTTTAATCTTAGCGGCGGCGGGGATTCCCGTAGTCCTGCACGGGGGCGATCGAATGCCAACTAAATACGGCATTTCCCTGAGGGAAATCTGGCAGCAATTAGGAGCAGATTTTAGTCAATTATCCTTAGCAGCAGTGAAAGACTGTTTAATCACCACAGGATTGACTTTTTTCTATATTCCGCGCCATTTTCCCCTAGTACAGAATTTCATCACCTATCGGGAGCAAATCGGTAAACGTCCGCCCATGGCCACGGTAGAGTTAATGTGGTCGCCTTTTGTCGGTAATATTCATCAAATATCGGGTTTTGTTCACCCCCCCACCGAAGATCGTTTTTGCGAAACTTTTGCCCTGAGAAATATCTCTCATTTCACCACCGTGAAAGGATTAGAGGGGAGTTGTGATTTAGCCTGTAATCGGACGGCGATTATTGGTCTGGGAAATCCCACCGACCCCCCTTCCTTTCAGCGATTTTTCCTAAATCCTCGCGATTATGGCTTCTGTCCCTCAGATTATCCCCTCGAATCTTTAGAGATGCTCACCGCTAAATTAAAGGGTTTATTAGCCGGAGAAAATAACGAATTAACCGATGCGGCAATTTTTAACGGTGGTTTTTATCTTTGGCGCTGTGGAATTGCCCCAGATATCCCCACGGCTTTCCAGCAAGCACAACAATGTTTACAGTCGGGAAAAGCCCTGGCTAAACTAGAAGAGATCAGTAATTATCTGGAAAATCAGGAATAGATAGGAATAGGACTGTCAGGAAAATCACTCCATTATAAATACTTTTGAGAAAAAAATTTTCCCAACTGCATCATTTCCTCGCTTAAGTGGGAAAGCTATGACTACGGAAAACGATTTAAAAGTTTCTAATTCCTATCACAGTCGCCGTAGAGAAGCCATCATGTCTGCAATTAACCCCTCGACGCTCGAAACTGAATTTATCTCTCCCTCTTTTTCTGTCCTAAAATTGAAGGAAAACTCGATCGACCTGGATGAAGATTTTCTCGGCAGTGATTTGGAAGATGATTTAGTATCTAGTCCCGAAAAAAGCTACAGCAACGGCACAACTACCGATTTAGTACGTTTATACCTACAAGACATTGGCAGAGTGCCTCTGCTCAAACGGGACGAGGAAGTTGAACAAGCGCAACAGGTACAGCGTCATCTGTCTTTACTGAAATTATGCGCCGCCGCCGTTAAACAAGGTGATGCACAAGTACAGCAATTTGTCAAGTTAATTGAGGTGCGCGATCAGCTAACCGCTCGGTTAGCCCATCGTCCTTCCCTAGAACGTTGGGCAAAAACTGCCCAAATCAGCGTGTCTGAGTTAAAAAATGCTTTAAAAGCAGGAAAACAGCGTTGGGCGCACCTAGCGGGCTTAGAAGTGGGGGAATTAGAAGAAATTATTGCCCTTGGTACCCGTGCCAAAGAACAAATGATCAAGGCCAATTTACGTCTGGTGGTGTCGGTGGCCAAAAAATATCAGAATCGCGGTTTAGAATTATTGGATTTGATTCAAGAGGGAACCCTGGGTTTAGAACGGGCCGTCAAGAAATTTGATCCCACCAAAGGCTATCGTTTTAGTACCTATGCCTACTGGTGGATCCGTCAAGAAATGACGAGAGCGGTCGCAACTCAAAGCCGGATGATTCGCTTACCAGTTCATATTACCGAAAAACTCAACAAAATTAAGAAGGCACAACGGAAAATCTCCCAAATCCGCGGTCGCACTGCGACCGTAGAGGAAATTGCCCAAGAGTTAGCTGTGACTCCTGAAGCTGTGCGGGAAGTGTTGATGACAGTGCCGCGTTCGGTTTCCTTGGAAATTAAGGTAGGTAAGGAAAAAGATACGGAATTAATAGACCTTTTGGAAACCGAAGCAGTGTCTTCAGAAAATCATTTTGTCTATGAATCTTTGCAAAGAGATATCAGAGAATTATTGGCAGATTTAACCACTCGCGAACGAGAAGTGATTGAATTGCGCTATGGTTTTCTCGATGGTAAATCCCATTCTTTAGCCGATATCGGTCGCACTTTGGAATTATCCCGGGAAAGGGTACGACAAATTGAGTCGAAAGCTTTGCAAAAATTGCGTCAATCCGGGCGAGGTCATCAAATTCGCGATTATTTTGAAGCTTTGAGTTAGTTAGGGTATGCTGACAAAGATTGTCATGGGGGTAGGGTGTGGGGTGTAGGGTTTTACCGATTTTGAGGGGGTCAATTACCTAATTTTCAGGGAAAAAGTCCAGGGATTTTCCCCCCGACACTCCCACATACGGTACTTTTTGATTTCCCAAAAGCCCAAAGACATTACCCAACAACTCTAACCCCGTGCGACAAATCTAACTTTGGGCGATCCCTCAATCATGGTGGCTGCAAATTGAGCAGAAGTGAAATTATCGGGAGATTTTAACCCTTCTTTGAGCCTGTTGGTCATTTCCTCAATATTAATTACTCCTAGATCTTGATTGCGGAAGGGAACATCTATTTTCTCGTCGGTTTGACTACCGTCGAGGTTTCGTAGTCCTTTAGTAATCTTAGTTCCTTTTTTAATCGGATCTACACCACAATTAACGGATGATCCCTTAATTGAAAGGTCAAGGGTTTTAACTTCCCCGGCAAAAAAACAGAGTAAGATATTATCTGATAGCAGATCTCTTCGGAGTATGGTTAGTTTATTCTCTGGTGCGACAAAATCGATTCCAGTTACGGGATTGACGTAACCTTCTATTTCTAAACCGGGCCAACCGGATACTACTTCTGAATTTAATAAAAAGCCAGTAATAGTTTTATCAGACTGGGTTTTGCTTCGGGGTAAACTGCGAATAACATCTAATTGTAAGTCTTCTTTCGTAACTCGTCCGACACTAAAAGCCCCATCTTGTAAGCAGTCAACCCAATAAGAGTCTATCCAAAAGAAGCGCATAGATTCGGGGGGAAGTAACCGTGTATCGGGAACCAGATAGTTAAAAGGAACGTTTTTGAGTAATTCTAAATCTTGGAACCAATTGGCGATCGCTGTTGGTATATCCCCGTTAGTTTCAGTTGTGCCTTTGAAAGGTAGGTGCAGCACTTGTTGCTTTATCTGATGTAAATCTTGAGCTTTAGAGCGTTTCCAGTTAAAAATCTCAACAGCCAAGGATTGATTTTGTAGGGTCAGCATTCGTCCTAACTGCCAAGCCATAGCGTAGGAAACATCAAACATACCCGTATTAGGATCATAACGCATCAATTGATCAGCTATAGCAACAGTATCGGTTAGCTTATCTTGGCTTTGGCCTGTACTTAAAGGACTATGATACCAAGAAATTGTTTTATCTCCTTGTCGCAGAGCGTGGTGGAGAGGTACATAACCTAAATCTAGGTATTGCTTCGCTGGATGATTGTTTTGGGAGGGAAGTCTGAGGGTATCGGGTTCGCGATCAATTTCTTTGAGCAGGGCATCGAAATTGTGCTTACTATTAACACAGGTAAAACTCCAACTAGCAAGACTAACTAAACGGATGAAATCTTTAGGTCCTGCACCTTGATAGTCAAATTCTCCAGAATCCTTATCATAGCGTTCTTCAAGGGCGACTAAATGAACGGTACTTACTTCCCCTTTCTTGGGTAAACGGTTGCCTAAAATAGTGGCTAAAGGTTCGCTGAGAGGTTTATCGTTCTCGTTGGTTATTTGGTTAACAGACGCAAGGAGAGTCAGATCTTTTTCTGGAGGAAGAATCTTTTCTAAAATGTTTTTAGGGACATCAATTACCGTAACCACATCTTCATCATTTTGCCCCGGCTCGTCTATAAATGTGGGGAATTTAGTATTACCAGAAGTTGCTTTTAGCTCCTTTAATTTAATCATTTGTGGTTCAGGTTTTTCTGATTCCTGAAACAGAAGGAGAGCTAACCAAGGGAGATCAGGATCTGTTGATTTGATAGTACGCTCCCAAGGCAGAGTACCGCGTTTGAGGATGATATGGGGCAAGGCATTAGAATACTCGCCCAAGTTTCCCGCAGGGGGAAAAACGGCATAAATGACATCAGGAGTTAGGGGAGCAAAACGGTGGCCATCTACATAAAAGGTAAGCTCTTTACTGAATGTCTGCTCAGGTATTTTGTTGGAGCCTTCGGTTTTAACTTTTTGTTCAACCTCGACTGTGTAAGTACCACTATCTAGGGGAGGTTGGCGATGTTGGATGAATTGAACTTTAACTGTTGATGTGGACATGATTAATTGATTGTGGATTGTGGATTATGGCGATTTTGGATTTTGGATTGTGGATTGTGGATTGAGCATCCTGAAAATCTTCAAATCCTGAAAATCCTGATCAGATTTGGTATAAGAGGGGGGGGAGAGGGGAGGAGTTACGGGTTTCCTCATACTCTAATAACCCAAGTTGCTAGTTATAAGCTTCGCTAGTTCGATCCCCCTAAATCCCCCTTAAAAAGGGGGACTTTGAGTCTGGTTCCCCCCTTTTCAAGGGGGGCTAGGGGGGATCGAACCTAGAAATCATAGACAAAATTTGTAACTAGCAACTTACGTTAATACCCGGTTTAAATGCGTAACTGCTTACCTCCCCTAATTGAATTACGCTTTAACCTGGGGTGCAGTGACAAAAGAATTAGCCACCGAATCGGTTAATTTAACATCATCGGCTAGATTAAAGCCGAGAGATTCGAGCAGATTGTTGCGCTTATTCTGAGTATTGGCACTAACAATGTTGTTTTTGATGGCTGTAGTTCGAGCTTCATTGTCGGTAGAAACCCCAGAAAAAGCCGTCGTTTTTTGCCAAGCGTAAACCTCATTTATGGCGGTGGTATCGTGTTGCAATTTCTCGACATCAATAATATTGGTGCTACAGACATCTTCCTTGATTTGAGGAACAATCCGGAAACCGGAGAGGACGTCCTCGACAAATTGCTGATCGTTAGCTTCAGGGAGAAGAATTCGTTCTGAGTCTTGACCCTTGACTTTAACAACTTTAACCTTAGCATCGCCCCAAAGTGCGGTTGGCACATCTTGAGTTATGGAGATAAATCGGAACTGGTTCTGATCAACGAGTTGCGAGTTTCCTGCCTTTGTCTTCCGGGTAATTTTGATGTTGTAGCTGCTGTCGAGTTGATCCTTTTTAATGCCCATGGAACGAACGCCAAAATTGGTCTTCGCCTTTTTACCTTTAAAACGGAGAGGTTCGGTATCTTGGGTATTTTTTTGGTAAGATGCTTTCTTGCTGGGGATAGCAGAATTAACTACTAGCTCTAACTCTTTGGGATTGACGACAAAGGCGACTTCTTTGGTTGTTGCTGGTGAGAGTTGTTTGGTGACTCCTTGATTGACAACAACACTACAAACGTCTGCAGCTGTTGATGAACCTTGTGCTGTTGATTTCGCAGGGGGTAAGAAGGAACTTTGGAAACTTTCCCAATCGATAGGCTCTGGTAAGCGAGAAGATTGATCGCCAAATTCCACAGTGACTTTGACGAAGATAATTCTAAATGTGGCTGTACCGGCAAATTCTGGACCCCAAATATGGAGTTGCACCCCTAAACTAACCGGTCCAAGTATTCCATAGCCAGCTTGAATCCTCACTTGTACTAGGATTTCGTAGTAGTAGGGTTTCCAAGAGATGAGGAAATGAGCCTCAGCGACAAAGTTAGCCCACAGTTTACCAAGTTTGAAATTGGCTTCTAGTCGGCCACCGGCCATGATGGCATGAGCGCACAGAGCAAAGTATTTTTCTCCCTTGAGGGATAGGCAATTCCCTACTTTCCAGTGGAAGCCTAGACGAGGGACTGTAGGATAGTGGGCAGGTTTTTTGAATAAGGGGTGATAACCACCTAAAGTAATGACAAAATCACCGGCATGAGGACCAGAAACCCAGAGACAGACGGCAAAGCCACCAGTTAAGCGACAATCTGGGGATAAGAGATAGCAATCTGAGGCTAATTGACCTTCTATGGAGATTACTCCTTCACTCAGAGAAAATCTGGCTCGTAGGAGCATCGTCATATTGAGAATACAGCTTGTATTTTTCGAGTCTTTTGCCGGAGTGGGAATTTTCATCTTGGCAATTCCCAACAGGTTGATCTCGAAATCTTCCCCAATGGCGACGGTTAGCAGCGCAAAGCAGTCTAACATCTTGAAGCAGGTAAACTTGAGTCCGATGGCGACAAAGCCGGAGCCGATGGATATGGGCATATATTCATCCATCTGGCCCAGTTTTTTGGTAATCAGTTCACTATCATCGGAAAATTTACTGTCGCTGGGTTCTACCGCTTCGGCAACTAGGGGAAATTTTAGTAACTTGTCGATGGAAGGTACTTTCAGATCGCGGTTGTAGCCGAAACCCAGAGCAAATCCCGTGATAATGAAGGAGGGATCAACTACTATAGTGACGTGAAGAACGGCATATAGAAATAGGGAGGGTTTACCGTCGTAGTAGGCATAGGCACCGATGGCACTGACACCAAAACTTTTACCTGCTAGATTAAATTTGATGCTGGCTAAACCCAGATATTCTGTGTATTTTTCTTTTTCGGAACGCAGTAAGGCTCCGCTTATTTCAACAGTTGAATTTTTGTACTCTATGCCAAGTCCCGATATTGTCAAGGATGGCTTTAAGTCGTCTAAGGCAATCTTGACTCCTAAATCGTCGCAAGAGAGGGTCAAACCAGAGATTTTGATGGCAGCATCAATGAGGATGGCTATTTTTGCTGTCTCGTCTTCTTCTTCGTCATATCGGAAGCCAATTTGTTTAAGTGAAAACGGTCCGAAGGTTTTGTCTATATCAAACCAAACGGCTAACTTACTGTTGGTGACATCACCTTCTTCTTCTTTTCCACCAGGAGCTAATTCTTGTTTTTCTTCTTCTTCTTCTTGTGGACTCATCGACAAGCTCAAAATCTTAGCAGCATCGGGTAATCCCAATTTACCTGATAAGCTTAAACCTTTACGAACAGAGATTTTGGTTCCTTCTTCTTCACCCTCTTTTTTGGGAACCGGTAGTGGGGGGATGAGTTTTTCTTTTTCTTCCTCTTCTTCTTCGTCGTCTTTGTCAGGGATTTTGTCGTTTAAAACGCGAATTTCTTTGATGGTAAAGGCTTTAGAAGCAACGACAAGTCGCAGGGATGGAACTAATTCTTCTTTACCGACTTCATCGGAGATTAAATCACCCACTACGGGCAGAGATTTTAATTTGATCTTGGTGGCGATATCTAAATCTAGGACAAACAGCCATTCTCCTTTACTTGTTTTCTCTTCTTTCCGGTAAATCACCATCACATTTTTGAAATTGATGGATTTATCCTTGAGTCCCTTTGGTAACAAGTCAGCTATCCTTTCGTCTAGGGTTGCCATCAAATCATTGAGGGTGATACTGAAGGGTTCCTCTTTTTCTTCTTTGTAAGCTGTATAGGCGACAATGGTTTTACCTGTACTTGGTTTTTCGTCGGGTTTAACTTCAGAGATAAACTCGATGTCTTTCCCGATAGAAATTGTTATTTTTGGACCTTTTGCTGGTGAGTCATCTGAGGTTGTTGAGAGACCTTTTTCCAGTTCTTCTTTTAATTTAGGTTCGGTGTTTGTCGTCATAGGTTTGTTGGGGATGGTTGATGAGTTATGGTTCAAATTTGATTGAGTAGAACTTAGTTGTGCTACTGGTCAGCAAAAGACACAAGCAGAAAAACCAGAGTAAAGACTTACAGGATTTACCCTTTAATACTTATAATCTACTATAGGGATCTGACTCGGATGACGACTATGCTCTACTGTAAAGAAGGCAGATAAATCCGCTGGGGAACCAAAGTGAATAATCATAAAGGAAAAATTTGTTTCCTTTTGGCGTTGAGTGTTGGTATTTATTGTGCATATTACACAACAATCCTTCTCAATCTCTCGGACACAAGCAACGTGATCCGCTTGCTGTTCGAGTGTTGTGGCTAAAATCATAAGCTCCTGTTTATAGTTCACAGTAAACCCATAATAAATTCTAAAACTCGCGGTATCTATCTGAGTGACGCGCGCATCCTTTGCGAACCCTCTGTATTGCCACTGCCAGTTAAAAGTATTGTAAAAGACTTGACCACAAATCATTCGGTTTATAATTGTGCTATTTCCACCGAACTTTACAGAACCATTAACATCCAACTTAGCTTTGGGAGTGTTAGTACCGATGCCGACACTATCACTATCTAAAGTAATCTGATTATCAGCATGAATCAATAACTTTTTATCTTCATTTTCTGTGAGATAAACCTCATCATAATTGCCAAAATTCAATTTGGCCTCCTCTGAATTCGGGCCATTACCTATCAAACGTAATGTTCCTCCAAATTGGCCATATTGGGTGCTTCGTATGAGTAATCGATCAAATGACGTGAAGCCAGCACATGGCCCAATACTGACTGTACCATTTCTAGTTACTCGCACTCGCTCTATACCATTTGTGCAAATAGCTAATTCGTTCTCTCCTTGCTGCTTTAGTCCCGTGTCATTATCACCAATTGCTAGATCAATTTGAGGATTCGTAGTACGGATAGCGACCTTACCACTGATAACCGCATCCCCACCATCCACATGAAGTTTAGCTGCGGGATTCGTAATACCGATGCCGACCTTGCCACTGATAACCGCATCCCCACCATCCACATGAAGTTTAGCTGTGGGATTCGTAATACCGATGCCGACGCTACCACTGATAACTGCATTCCCACCATCCACATGAAGTTTAGCTTGGGGATTCTTAATACCGATGCCGACATTGCCACCTCTTCGTAAAGTTATTCCTTGGTTCCAATCCCAATCATTATTATCCTTGTCATGGGTGATTTGCAGAAAGTCGCCACCATCACCTGTGCGACTGTGAAATATAAATTTTTTATTTGTTTTATCCTTCCCTAAAACTATATCGCCGTTAACCTTCAGTTTACTCATCTCCCAGTCAAAAGTCTTAGTACCGATGCCGACCTTGCTCCCACTATACAAAAGTGGCGTTTTTTCGATAGGTATAACTAGCCGCCCATCGGGATAGCTACCAATGTTTTGATAGTCAATATATATACAGGCTAGTCCAGAAGCGCTGCTGGTCACTAAATTGCTAATTGTTAGCTCGATTCCCTGTCCTGCTGTTAATTGCTTCAGGGATGCGTTGGGTGTAAAACTCCACTGAGTGGAATTTGCCGTATGGTCTGATGCCCAAGAATTGTTATCTGTTACTTGGATTTGAACGCCGTTTAACTGGCTAGTTGTTGCCACCAGTGCGTCTGGATGATTTCCCTGCTCAAAGCTGACAATAAACTTTGAACTTTGGTCTAATGAGAGAATTGGTCGCGTGTTATTAGATAAAGGGGAATTGAGTACCTTTAATTTCAGAGTGTTTTGAGTAGTTCCATCATTGAGAATCGCATTAGAACCTAAGACCCGAAATTGTAAAGGAATTTGCGTCTTGCGGAGATGATTGATTACAGAAACCGCGTTTTTGGAACTTACTTGCTCCTTAAGTGGGGTTGCTGTTGCTGTCGCCGTTGGTTTGCTCGAAATTAGACCGATTCCACCATACAACAATTCAACATTGCTGCTTTTAACAGTGCGATTATTAGCTGTAAGTTTCGAGAAACTTATTTGAATCTTCTCGTTTGGTTGTAACGTCAGTTCAGTTGTGCGAAGAAAATACATCGAGAAAAAGTTTTCTTCTTCGTTATAATTGACGATCCAATCGTTAGTATTGTCTATTGTGATCTCACTAGGGTTAAGCCCTAAATCTTTTTGCCAACGAAGTTGAAAATGGCATCGTTCCGGACTAGCCGCATTAGCGCCTCCTTGTGCAACAGTAGCTAATTTTTCGGGAGGAGAGTTCAAGACAGGGCTCAAGACGATGATATTTTTGCTAACATTCAACACCTCTAAATGTAACTTTGAGGCCTCATTGCCATCTTCTAAATAGATGGTGTTAATAAGGTCAGCCTTGCCGCTCTGTCCGTAATAAAACTGAAATACCAAAGGCTGTTGGGTTGTCATATTGCTAGGATTAATGGCCTTTTCCTTTTGAAGAATTTCTGGGGGAACTGGGTTAATCATGATCATTACTCCTTGAGAAAAAAGAAATTGTTTTTTGTGGTTGGGTTTTACTCGCTGACAGTTGGGATTTCTTGAGTCCATGAATCGGTTGATTCAGGTTGCTGTAATTGGGCTTCTCCTTGTCTCTGGATTTTGCCAATCAGTTGATAGACTTGGCGGTAAGGCATAGTACCCAAAGCTTCTAAAACTTGGTTGACTTCCCCCAAAGTTAATTTGAGGGAAATTTGTTCGGCTTCATTCATTAGTTTCTGTTTTTCTGGTTAATTTTAGCCAGCCATCATAGATTTTTTGTGGACTGGAGTAAACCGACTGAGAATCAAAGGGAACTAGGGGACGATTTGACCAGATATCCCCATCTTTTCCTAACCAAGACCACTCATAATTGGGTACTTCAGGAAGGGAAAGCTTGATCTGATCAAGATCATTGATTGGGTTAAGATCACTCAGAAGTGGTGCCGCTAAAAAGGTAACTTCGATCGCTTGTAAAGCAGGTAAATACTGTTCCGGCGGAATAGAAATACTCTTAGCAGGAAGTATGCCACAAGTCGCGTTAACTTGTCCACGAGGGTCGATTAACATCACTAGAGTTTGGGCTGTATTTTCCTCTAAGGTTTGCTCCAGATTCAAGGGAGTGTCAGGGGTGGGATCTTTTTCATCATCAAACAGGGTTTTGATCTTTTCGTGGGGAACATAGCAACTTTGGGGAGCATAAAAAATGTCTCCTGCGTAAGAAGTGCCATTGGCGCTTTCTATCCAGTAGCCCACTAAACTATCGTTAAACTGCTGATATTCACCAATACGGATGGGGAATTTGACCTGTTCAAAAGCGTCCGTCGTTCGCAGCTTATTGCCGAAGATGTCTTCAGAGAAGGATATCCTGTTCTGGCTAACGGCGGGTATGCCTTGGATATCTAGATTGACGCGTGAGCGCACTAGAGCTAAAGGTCGCGACACTAGCAAGGAGATGGCTTTATTTTGAGCAAATCCTTCGGGGTCAATGGTTTCTAAGGCTGCATTGACAGTGGTGAGGAAATCGGACATAAATGCCGGTCCTTGATCTCTCAGATACTGGACCATTTGCTTGAGATAGGGGTTAGTCCCAGCAATAATGTCCTTAATTTGCCGCTCAGTGTAATCACGTCCCGGAACAGAGCGCAATCTAGCGGTGCGGTCAATCATCACTAGAGCATTGCCCTCATCATCATAAATAGTCAGGCTGTTATCTAAGTTGTTGGGCAAAACCCAGCCACAGATTGGTTTAGTGGCGAGGGTATCATTCATTTCCTGATCTTGTTGACGGCTGCGAGTCCCCTGTGGTCGAGTGGCCGATAGCCAGCGAAAATTCAAGCGGGCGGGTTGGGCTAAACGGGGTGGCAGGTAGATGGGATGGGATGATAATACGTTAGTAAGAGTTGGTGGCAGTGTTAGGGGTTGGCTAGGGACAATCTCACGGCGATTGTTAGCGTCAAGCACGACATTAACCTGTCCAAAGGTATCCACAAGTCGTAAATCAGTAATCTTTAATCCTCCTACACGAATGGGACTAAAATCGAATCCAGTTAAAGGCGATCGCAAAAGACTGTCCGGTACGAGACGAGAGCTAAGTTCTAAAGTGTTCTGCACGTTTTTCAGGAATTCTTTTGCTGGTCCAGTTGCTGCAAGTAGATTATCGTTGACATCTAACTGAATTGTCCGACTATAGGTGAGTAGTGCATCACTAAAGCCGCCGAGACTCTGGGCGAGACAGCCGTTAAGAGATTGCAGTTGTTGATAGGCCCGCAGCGCCGTAGAAAAAGGATCACTAGCTGTGGGGTTTTTCTTGTCATACCACCCCTTGACAGAGGTAAAATTCTTGACTAGGTAGTCCTCGGTTTGGTCGTCTGGGGATATATTTTTGTCTTGGTAATAGTCGGGCAACAAATACTTGGTCAAGTAATCTATAAGATTGTCCTTGAGCAACATACTAGCCGAGGAAGAGAGAAAACTAGCTCCCGTGTAAAGGTCGGGATAATCAGCCAAATTACTCGCGCTTGCAGCCGTCGGGGTAATTTCAAGGCCATCGACTGGCAATTGATAGTTCTTTTTGATGATGTCAGGAGGGTAGTTTGTGCTTTGATTGTATGTCTCGCTTTCTATTTTATGGTTTAGCCCTTTCAATTGCACTTGCCATTCCAACAAGAAAGGGTTCCAAGGCTGATTTTTCCATTGACGGAAGCCAATTTTTTCCGTGGGTTTGTTGCCAAACTCGTTGAGAAATTGGACAAAAATATTTAAGGTGTTGTCAGATAAGCTCTGCAAGTCAATGGACTGAGTTAATAATTTACATTGCAGCAAACCATCTGTCCTTAAACGCTCGTCGTCACGGTTGCGAGTCGGTTTAGCGACTTCCCCAGTCATTAAAACTACGGGATCATTTGGCTGCCAATAGCGAGGACCTGGAACTATTTTGATGGTGTAAGATGGTCGGAACAAACCAATTTTGTCTTGGTAATCCCGGTCAATTGCGGTCGGAGATAGGGGGTTTTTGTGGAAGCTAACGCTGGCGATGCGTCCCCGTAAACGATGGCTACCGGAAGAGTTAGACATTAAATAGACGGTGTGACTAAAGGGGTTATTAGCCTCTAAGTGGAGGAAAACCCACCGATTCTTAGGAATTGCTCTCCAGTTAATCGGTCCGTTTACCTGTTGTCCGTTAATGTAAATTTTTTGCCAAGTGCTGCTAATTCCATTAGTAGAATTAACATAAAGGCTGGTACTTCTCACCTCTAAAAGGGAACCCTGAACTCCCTCTGGTATGTTTACCCACATCGAGAGGGACTGGATATTTCCTAAATTAGAGATTTCATAATTCTGATTGCCATCGAAAGATAAACACTTCATGGCAATATCGTCATCCACTAAGGTAGAATCGCCAGTGACTTGGACTGATTTTTTGGGAGCAATTAAACGGGATTCTTTGTTAAACTGCTGAACTTCAGCAATTAGTGTGTTAATCGACCCAGCAAGTCTGCCTGTGTGGAAACGAGGTCTATACTGATAGAATATCCGCAAAATAGCCCTAAAAGTCTTGCCCAATAAGCATTTCACGACTCCATAAGCAAAAATTATCACACAAAGTCGAGAAGAGCCATTTGAATTACTGTCAAAAGGTCTGTTAATCGACCAGGCAAGTCCGCTCGCTTTTGAATCACTGTTAAAAGAGGAGCCAGAAAAATTCTTAGGAGCAGCAGCGCTGATAATTTGACCTTCTGTATTTTTCTGTAAGTTCAAGACCCCAGCAGCTTTGATGGCATTCTCTAAGGCTTTTACCCCATATTGATTTTCCTCTGGAGGTCCCTCAAGAAACGCCTTGATTAGATCCATGTCACTCGTTTCCTCAAAAATTTCGTATATTTCCAGTGTTTGTATTTTGCTTCTATCTAGCAAGCTTTTCTCCTTATCCCGATCAGGAAGAACATAAGTGGCCAGCATATACTTATACCAATCAGCATAGACTTGTTCTCGAATTGAGCCAACTTTTGCTAATTGTTGGTCGTATTCACGCTGTGCTTCATTAACTTCACTGATGCGATCGCCGATGGCGGCGGATAATGTCACCTGCATTATTCCCTCGCCTTGCACTGCATTTGCTGGGTTGGCACTTCCCGACTGGGAAATTTTCGGATCAGATTCCGGCACTACCTGCCATGATATCTCTTTACATTGGCCAGTAAAGCTGTCCTCGTGTAGTCCTTGTCGAAACTTGGGTCCAAAGTCGAGATTTTGCTGTACTAAACGCCCACCCATTTGTAAGGCTTCTAGCTGCTCCTCAATCGTTTTGCGATTTTCTGTATTTGTTGTGTCCAGTTGACGAGCTACATAAGCTGCTATGGCTTCTTCTTGGTTGTTTCCTACGGCGATCGTTCCTTGGAATTTAATCGCTTGTGGGTTAGTTACAGAAGCACCAGGCGCAAAACTTAGGGAAGCATGACAAAGAAGACGATCGGGGAAACTTTGGTTATTGCCTATTTCTACTGTCCAGCCAGCTTTACTTTGCAGAGTGTCTAAAAGGCTTAAAGTATCTCTGTCTGGGTACTGTTCTTTGATAAATTTGTCAAGATAATCTTTGGTGCCGTCGCTATACCAGCCAATGACATCATATCGTAGGTCTTTGGGCGGGGTTGTATTGATGGTGAAGTCCCCATCATGAAAACCGAACACACTACGACAGTTAGGATAAAAACCAGCAAAGGCAACTTTTTCGTTGTCTAAGTTGTCAACTGTGGCGAAGGGTCCAATAGCGGACAATTCCTGAATATATTGGGAATTTGTTGGCCTTGAGCGCCATGCTCCCAATTCTAATTTACGCCCCAGAAAACGATAGGGTTGATACTCATTGGTAGCTGGATAATAGAGGATATTAATTGTATCTTCTGGTGTAGCACCTTCAGGATACAGATAATCACTTTCTACAACCCATTTTTTTTCTGCTATATTGCTCCCACGTCGTATAATTAGCCAGCGATTAGGTACAAGGGGAAATGTGATGCCTTGTTCTCCATCTCTTGCTATACCGTTAGTCAGCGCATCTGGTAAAGACCAGTGTAGGTGAATGCCTGCTTTTAGACCTAATTCAGGTTTTGTCAAGGGAACCGTTAATACAGTTTCGCTAATATAAGCCCTACCGGGATTTACTAATTGGCTATTTTTATAGTAGGGGAGCTTACTATAATCAGTCATTTCCCCCAGTACCTTCGTCTGGCTCGGGAGGTAGAGGGCATCAAGGTAAACCGGAACTAGGAGTGTGGTCATAACTGTAGTATGTAGGGATGAATGAAGCAGAAGCCTAAATCGTGAGGTTTAGCAATCTTCGCTGTTATACTGCGACAGAATGTCAAGGGGCAAAACCCACTTGGAGAAGTCCTTAAGATTCGTTTTTTTCTTTATTTTTTGAATGGTAAGAACTCTTGATTTCTTTGTCAACACTTGTGGCATTTTTTTTGTAAATTTTTATCATTTTTTTTGTTATTTTTTGTTATTTTTTGTTACAATATTGGACTCTTCGTTACTTGGTATGGTTCGATGGGGGGCATAAATAGACTAAATCCTTATCTGGCAAAACATTTAATTGATTAGTTCGCTCTAGATCGAAAACAATTGGCAAAAATCGCAGCAACGCCTGTCTCTATAAGGGTTTCATTCCTTACAATCCCGTCCATTGCATAAGACAAACCGAAGAACCAAACATTTCAAGTTTGTCGATGCTTTAAATTCTGCTGCTAGATAAGCATCTGCTGAATGAGCAAACAAGCGCTCATGAAAAAGGGAGAATAATAAGTAGTCATGCAAAATAAATTTCCTAGTGAAGACAGGCAAGAGGCAATAGGCAAGAGGCAAAAGCTTTATCGAAATGTGTAATTAATTTTGCTTAGGTACTTAAGTAGTCATGCAAAATTAATTACCTGCCCGATCGAGCTAAAACCCTTACGGGGCAATGATCGTCATGTGTAAATAATTTTGCCTAGGTACTTAATGATAATATCCACTAGAAACCCGATCATCGGCCATTTGGTAGCGGCATAAATCCAACCGATGCCCAAAATGCCGATGTCTGGTTAATATGTCCAATTTTGTTTCGTCTGTAGGGTGTAGGTTCCGTCGCGCACATTGACCCGATGGGGGATCAGCTTCAGGTCTCGGAAGATATGAGCTTGGTGTTGTAGGGCTGCCAGAGAGCGATCATCGATCGGGATAATGGCACGTTCAGAGGCCCGTTGTTCGAGATTAGTCACGATCGCCGGATCGATCTCGTGGTGGGCTGCCAAGCGTCTCGTCGCCTCTAACTCCTGCTGTTTCGCCCAGGCACCCGCCTCGTTCACCTCTTCTAAAATCACCTTCAGTACATCGGGATAATCCCGCACCAATTCGGGAACCGCATAATAATAGGTCGGCACTTCTAGAGAGGCGTTTTCCCCGAAGATGCTCTCCAAATCGGCCAACGATCTTCCCGGATAGGTGCGCGTCTCCGTGGGCGAGTAGGGAACCCACACCACCCAAGCGTCGATCTCACCGCGACGGAAAAGCACCAGTGCTTCCGGTTGAGTCGCATACACCGGTTCGATATCGCTTAATTCTAGATTCACTCTCATCAGGGCGCGGATGAGGACATAATGGGCGCTCGAACCTCGATCGAAGGCGATTCTTTTGCCTTTTAAATCCGCCAAGGTCTGTATTGGCGAATCCTCAGGCACGAGAATCGCCTGACCTTTCGGGGCGGTATATTTTTCTTTAGCTACCCGGACGAAGACGTGTTCGGCCGCTTGCGAGAAAATACTCGCCGTACCGCCACCACCACAGAAGTCGATCATTCCGTTGCTCAAGGCCTCGATCAGCGAGGAAGCGGAAAGAAAACTCGTCCACGTTACCGTCACCCCCAAGGGTTTTAAGCGTCTTTCCAGAAAGGCCTGGGCGCGGAGAACTTCCAGATTGGTCATGCCCTCGGGATAGCCGATCTTGAGGGTTCCTAGCCGCCGGGCTTGTTTGGCCAGGGGAGTGATATCGGAGGGGGTCGAGCGCTTGAACCAGCGATCGATCAGGATACAGAAGAGAATTCCAGCGATAAATAATCCCACGGTTTCCAATAGCCGGGGAGTCGTATTCCGGGGGAATTTAAAGCTATCGACGAGGTTGAGAATCAGGTTATCGGATCGAGAATTTTGACCGACGGCGATCTCGCGTAGCGAGCGCTTTGCGTTCGTGTCGGAAAATCCAGCCAGGAGAAAGCTCCCGACCAGACTGGTCAAAAAAAGCAGCGCGGGAAGAACTCCCCGGCAATTTCGCCACGGTTTCCAGAGACACTTGATCGAACGGTGGAGCATGGGATTTCTCGCAGAAAACAAGATTTATCGTCGGGCAAGGAGACAAGAAGGAAGGGTTTCCCAACTCGATCGGGAGAGGTTCCATTAGTTTTAAGTGGGTGGGTGGAATTAAATATAAGATAAACGTAGGTTGGGTTGAAGCATGAAACCCAACGCCAGCACGGGTTACGCTACCGCTAACCCATCCTACAAATAATTGTGCCTCCCTACTTATCTACATACTATAGAAATCCACGACTCCTCGATTGTGTAACAAAGTACATTTATAAATGTATTGAAAATGATATAGTTTTAAAACAAAATTGCGCCCGCCTTTGAGAGATCGAGGTAATATGGATGGATTGGTTGATCGAAATCGTCAAAATCGCGGTGGCCACCGGCATAGCCACCACCTTCGACGACAATATTTATCTAACCGGCTTTTTTAGCGAGGTAAATCGTACCTTTCGCCCGGTTCACGTTGTCGTAGGCGAGCTAGTCGGGTTTACGGCCTTAGTATCGGTTAGCTTGCTGGGTTTTCTCCTCGGCCTAATCATCCCGCCGATTTATATCGGTCTTCTCGGAATCCTGCCGATCCTCATCGGTGTGAGAAATTTAGTGACTTTAAATCGCGATAACGAGAGGGAAAGCGCAGATCGCAAGGTGAATTTGCGAAGAAATGCCCAATTTCATGGGTTCGCCTCCCGCAGACTATCCCTCGGTCAAGTCCTCAGAGATCGCCAAACCTATAAAGTTTCCGCGGTCACGATATCCAATGGCGGCAATAATCTCGGTATCTATATTCCCCTATTCGCCAATAGTACCGTGGCGCAGTTAGCCGTAATCATCCCGATCTGCTATCTAATCGTCTGTACTTGGTTATTTCTCTCCTATCATCTAACCCGCCAACCGGGGATCGCAGTTGTCCTCAGCCGTTATGCCAGTAAGCTTTTCCCTTTTGTGCTGATGTGGTTGGGCCTACGGATTATTCTCGATAACGGTTCCTATCGCCTGTTGATTCCCATCGGGTAAATTAGGCCCCCGTAAAAATCGCCAATCTCCGGCTCCCACGGGAGTCAAAATTCAGGAAGAGAGAATAAAAATTAGTTGGTTTAGAGCAACCTTATCGAGAAAATCCCGATGAATGTATCACTGTTGCCAATTCGATCGCTGTTTCGTCCCTTTCGTTCCTTATCGGGGAGGAGCTTCCTTTCCTTCCTGTTAGTGGGACTGTTGGCAAGTCTCGCCCTCGCCTCCTGCGGGGGAATCGGCTCAAAACCGGAGGTGAAACTGAATCTCGTTTCCTTCTCGGTCACGAAAGCCGCCCACGACCAGATTATCCCGAAATTCGTCGAGAAATGGCGGAAAGAGCATAACCAAAAAGTCATTTTCCAGCGCAGTTACGGCGGTTCCCTGGCCCAGGCCGATGACGTGAACGCAAAGCGCTCGCTACGCGAGATCGCAGGGAAACAAGAGGCGGACGTGGTACATCTAGCCCTACCTCTAGACGTGACGCGCATCGCCGACGCGGGGTTAATCCATCGCGGTTGGGAAGATCGGGTTCCGAGAAGGGGAGTGGTGAGTCAATCGGTTGCGGCGATTGTGACGCGGGCGGGAAATCCGAAAAATATCCAATCCTGGGCGGATCTGGCTAGAGAGGACGTTACAGTTCTATCCGCCGATCCGAAAACTTCCGGGATCGCTATTTGGCAGTTATTAGCCCTCTGGGGTTCGGTGACGCAAACGGGGGGCGAACCAGCACAGGCATTGGATTTTGTCCGCCAAGTCTATGAAAAGATTCCCACCCTAGCGAGGGACGCACGGGAAGCCAGCAATGCCTTTTTCCAAGAGGGAAAGGGGGATGTTTTAGTCACCTACGAAAACGAGGTAATTCTAGCGGCAAGAAATCAACCCGACATCAGTTACTTCGTCCCTTCGGTCAATATCTCGATCGATAATCCCGTGGCGGTGGTGGATAGAAATGTCGATAAACACGGCACGCAAGAGGTGGCCGAGGCCTTTGTGAATTTCCTCTATTCCGAGCCGGCACAACAGGAATTCGCCAAATTGGGCTATCGCTCGGTCAATCCCTTCGTGGCCAAGGATGAAGGATTACAATTCCCGCCGATCAAGACCCTTTTCAACGCCCAAGATCTCGGGGGTTGGACGTTGATCGAAAAGGAATTTCTGGCCAATAACGGCATCTTCGAGCAGATTAAAAACCAGTCGGCTTCCTAACATTTTTCCCGCTTTAATCTATGAAATTCTCTCATTATTTTTTCCTAATCTCCCTTCTGATGGCCAGTAATTTGATCGCCGGTTGCGGTCGCCCGGCCGACTCGGCCGAGAAAGAAGCACCAGTCTCGATCGACGGTGGTGCGGTGGGTTTCGCCCTCTCCCTCGCCGTTGCCGAAGAATATCAGAGAATCCATCCCGAAGCGCGGGTAAGCGTCGCCACCAGTGGAACCGGGGGCGGTTTTAGTAAGTTCTGCGCCGGAAATCTCGACATTGCCGGGGCATCGCGGGTGATCCGGAAAGAAGAGATCGAGAAATGTCGGGAAAACGGTGTGGAATTTCTGGAATTACCGATGGCGATCGACGGATTGGCGGTGATCGTCAATAAAAAAAATCAATTCGCCAAGTGTTTAACGATTAAAGAACTCGATAAAATGTGGAACACGAAAGCGGAGGGCAGGATTACCAGTTGGAAACAGATTAATCCCAAATTTCCCGACGAGAGATTATTACTTTTCGCCCCGCCTTCCGATACGGGAACCTTCGATTATTTCACCCAAGCGATTACGGGAAAACGGAGAAATAGCCGTACGGATTTCACCCCGAACCGCAATCAAAACGCGCTCGTGCAGGGGGTGATCGGCAATCCATCCGCGCTTGCCTATTTAGGCATCTCTTTCTATATGCAGAACCAAGATCGATTGAACTTGGTGGCGATCGAAAACAATGAAGGAAAATGCGTCAAACCGGTTCCCATCGATAACGTTCTCCGCAATATCTATAATAGACCTCTTGCATAATTTTTTTATGGTATAAT
The DNA here is from genome assembly GCF_007095585.1 of Microcystis sp. M_OC_Ca_00000000_C217Col. Taxonomy (NCBI): domain Bacteria; kingdom Bacillati; phylum Cyanobacteriota; class Cyanophyceae; order Chroococcales; family Microcystaceae; genus Microcystis; species Microcystis sp. M_OC_Ca_00000000_C217Col. The sequence goes on along the minus strand of NZ_SFBV01000264.1, from coordinate 82 downwards.
ATAAGGTTTTGCTTTTTTCTCAATTCTTAGATTGAAGTGGAAAAAAGAATAAAATGTGATCTTAGGTCAGGAAATCATCTAT
>NZ_SFBV01000263.1:0-13005 GCF_007095585.1 Microcystis sp. M_OC_Ca_00000000_C217Col | reverse complement strand
TAAGAGCTTTTTGTAAGTTTTTCTTTTCTTCTACATCTAGGAAATCTTTAGCTGGCATAAGTAGAATTTTTCTCAAGTTACTATTTCTATTTTAGGTGGTTTAAGTGCGTTTTAGCTTATTAGTGGGACTTAGGCGTTTTCGGTCAGCAAAAAAGGCTCAAACCATTACGGGACAAAGGGTTAACCTCGATTTATGATTTTCCTTGATCTATCTGGGTTTCAGCGATTTTGGGCTTCTCGAAGTAAATCCCAAGCGGGGATTGGAGTTGAGGCTTTTATCGATTTGTTTTTTGTCTAAGTCCCATTAGGAGGAACAATTCAGGGAAGTCGAGCGACGGTCGAGCGAGTCGAACCCGTTCCTTTTCGTTTTGTCACCAAAGCACCGATCCCCGTAACGAGCAAGATCCCGGTAATCCCGCCTGGTTCGGGAACCACCACCACCTGAGTGCCTACGAACGCGCCGAACTGCTGGTGAACTGCGGCGGTGGGGTGAAGTCCATCATAGAACAAATATTCATCCGGATTCGTGCAAACCGTCGTCAGATCCACACAGGGATCGGTGGTGTTTGTTAAACTGAAACTACCAGGCGAATTGGTGATCGAGGCAAAATAACTAAAGGTATCGATCTCGATCAGATTGATCGTCGGATCATTGCGAAAAGTTGTCAATGAATTCCGTAAAAGGGCATTAAACTCCACGCTAACCGCCGTGGCCGCTGCGCTCGCCCCCGACACCCCCCGCGTCGCCTCTGGTGACAGCCCTAAATCTGGCAGATTGGGAACCAGGATATGAACAGCCCCCGCACTTTTCAGTCCCCCGATAATCGTAATAAGATCGCCAACTGCCCCCGTCAAGGTTGCGCTCGCCCCGGCACTATCCCCTGCGAGTTTCTGTCCGGCCGCATCGCGAGCGTTATTACTCCCCCCCCAAACCATGTACAGGGCGCTCGATGGGGCGATTCCCCCCGTACTCGTTTGAAATAGGGCAAATTGGTTTAGTAAGCTGGGCGGAGTCGGCGGGGTGGTTCCCAGAGGCCCAGTTCTTGCGCCCCCGAATGCGAAATTCGTCCCTCCCTCTAGGTACGGAGATGCGCTAACCCCCAGACGGGCTGCCAAGGTTTCCACCCAGGTCGGCCCATTGGTCAAGCGACCGCTTTGGTACGCTAGGGAAGGCATCAAACCACCGAAGGGAACGGGTTGATAGTTCGGGTAGGTGGCGATGGCCACGTTACCGCTATCGGTCAAACTGTCCCCGAAGGCGAAGAGATTACTAAAGGTACTGGCCGAGGCGCTCACCGGAATTGTCGCGAGGGCTAGACCGAGAGAAAGGGCGGGTAGTTTCGAGAGAAGCATGGGGATTTTATCCTGTGGAAAAGCGTTTAAAAGATAATTATTCTAGGACTTAGGCATTGACAGGATCGACCAAATATGGGGTATGGGTTTCGGGCATTTTAACGTGCTTTTTTGATGATTTTTAAGTGATCGCTATTGATCAGAAGTTAATCGCTAAAAGTCTGAAACGACGGATTTTCGTTCATATACATCATGGTGAAATTGTACAGTGCGTAAGTCCTATATTCTTCAAATTGAATACCGAATTCACAGTTCGATAAACAAGGGATAGTTTCTTGGTTTTGTTGGGTATCGATGAGAGTCAGGCTTTTCACTTTCCCACCCAGGGCGATATCGATACCAGGGACGCGAACAATACTGGCAAGGGTAACATGGATGCGAGATAAGGGATTCGGAGTTTGGTTTATTTTAATAAACGCTCTCGCCTGGCAGGTATTATTAGGAGCGCGAAAGGTTTTCACGGTAATCAGTCGGTTGATGCCATTATTTTTGAGTCCATTGATTTCTAGGATCACTTGATTTCCCGATACAGACTGACTCGCAATACCGAAAGCTGGCTGTTCCATTTCGAGCAGATTTTCCGTCTTTTTGTTTTCCAGTTTCCAGTAGGGATACACGGGATTACTGCCTTGCGGAGAACAATCTGGGGCGAGGCGAATCCCGTAGTGAACCTGGTTGCCATTATCACTTTTAGAGATATAAAAAACACTGGTGTATTCCTGGGCAGTTAGAGAGGAACAAAGGGAAAGAATAAAAGCAGAAATCAAATACAGAGTGACTACATTATGTTTCTTTTTCATGGCGATCATTGATGAGAAGTTAAATGAATTTGATAACCGTAATATACAATACTGGGAATCAGTAAAATGCCCCAGGTTAGCACATCACTATTGATCCCGAAAATATAAGTAACAATGTTGGGAATAATATGGGGGAATACGATTCCAAAAATTACCAGAAAAATTGCAATTGCGATCAGAAAGATTCTTCTAAAATCTTCTGGGCGATTCTGATAATTTTTCCAAGCCAATAAAGAACCGTACACTGGATAGATCAAAAAGGCGAATAAATCCAAGCTTCCGATTAGATAATCATTGCCAAAAACTAAATTTAAGGTGAGTAAATTATAATAGTATCGCAGAGGTATCCATAACATAAATACTAGGAAAGAAATTGTTAGTAATTTAAGGTATCGGTGATAATCTCGAATGTCCGATCTTTCATAAATTACAAGCATTGGCCAAAAGATTAAGCTAACGCTAGTTATAATAAAAAAGGAGAGAATATAAAATATTCTACTTGTGGAAAATACATTATTTTGTTTTTTCCAAGTAGAAAATGATAGACCTTTTTTCATGAATGTGTAGTATCCTTGTTTTTGTTCTGGAGACAGATTTGTTTGGCGATCTCGAAAATTAATTAGAGCTTTTCCAAGGTTTTCTTTGCTGATGGTTAATTGGTTTCCGTTAATAATGCGATCAACATCGATAATGTTATCGGGTATTTGTTGAATTTGTTTGATCGCCGTTCGAGAAAGTTCAATCGTAGATTGCGCTTGATTGTTGAGTTCTAACAACATCATGTTATTAGAAGTAGTTTCAACAAATGTCAGAATAGCTGAAATAACAATCATGATACAGCAGTTTCTAAAAAAACTTGATCGTCGTCGAATCAAAGCACTAGCTTGATAAAGATTAACTAGAACAACACCAAAAGCCAAAAGTGAAAAAAGGATGAGATGAGGATATAGCTGACAATAGAAGATCCATCGGTCATTTTCACGAAACTCTAAGTATATACTAGCAGGGAAAATGATTACAGGGATGCCAAAAACTAAGGCTTTGAATAGGAAAGATAAAAATCGGTTCATAGTTTCTCCGTTTGCTGATTTATTCAGCAATCAAAATTATTTGTCTTGGTAGTTGAAAAACAGATAAATGGCTAGTCCCGTCAATATGGGGACAAGTATCCATGTTCCGATGTTAGGAGTATTTAAAAAGAAGGTTCGATCGAGTATATCGGTTAGTCCATAGCCAATCCACAGAGAAACACCGATCGACACAATTGTTATTGTTATAATAAGCATTCTATATTTATGTTGTTGTCGAATCGTTTGACAAAGAGTAAAGACAAATAAAATGGAAATCACTAAATACACAAAAGGTTCTAACGGTTTCATCCACTGTAAACCAGTGTAACCAAAAAGTATATTCTTGGTTTTTACGACATAATAAAGTCTAAAAGGAATCCAAAAGACGACCATTACTTGAGCAAATACTAAATACTCAAAATATCTACTTTGATTATAAAATTTTCTGAAATCTTGATTTTGTACCCACAGAACGAAAAATGATAAACCTGTAAAAGTGATCGCCCAAAAAGTATAACCGTACAACACGCGGCTCAGAGAAGACCAGTTTTTTTGTTCTTTCCAAGTTGTCAAATAATCTAAACCAATTTCCATAAGTTGATGAAAGCCTTTTGCCTGCTCTTCCGGGATCTGATCATCCTTTTTAATCGCAATATAGTTAGACAAGGATTCTTCAAGGACTGCCTTACTGATCACGATGTGGTCTTTCTGAAAAATCTTTTGCGTATCTAGAATATCTTTCGGTATTTTTTGAATATCGGCGATCGTGTTTTTGTTAAAAGTTGATAGATCGATACTTGCTTGAGCCGTTTTATTAAGCTCTAATAGAAACATATTGGAACCACTCATCTCTATCACAAGAAGTACGACAGAGATAGCTAACATTGCTAATATGCCTAATTGTAGACCCCGGGCTGATCTGTTGATAATTTGGGTAAAACCTTTATAAACAAGCCATAGAGCCGCCCAAAACATAAAAAGAGGATAGAGGATAATATGAGGATATAGCTTCGCGTAGAATATAGCTTTATCCCAACCAAATTCATAAAGGAGGCTGAGAGGTAAACCCAAGACTCCTACTATTCCCCCTATAATTAGGAGAATACGCCATATAAGAGACAATTCGGACTCGGATAAAAACTCTTTCCAGGTGGCTAAGGGAACTGCGGGGTTAGGAACGATAACGGGTAGCCAATGTCCTCCAGGAAATTTCTCTGGTTTATCATAGGTTTTTTGCAGATGTTGTCGTGCGTTACCCACCGAGACAAATAAAGATTTGTTTCGGGAGAAGGAATCGAGGAAATATTTCAGGAAATCGATCGCCATCTGATTATCAATTTCCTCTTTCATCACGATACTTTGCGGTAAGCGTAACTCTGCCAATTGAGCGGCAATTCCCAAGCCATCACAAGAGTTAAAAATCGCTAGATACAGTCCGTTTTGTATAGCAACTTCCAACTGTTCTTTTATATCATCAATAGTGATGCTCTCCCGCTCATTGAGATGCAAAACTCCTTTCCCTTCATCATTCGTTTCACTATGGCCGGCATAAAAGATAATATTCCAGCCTTTAGGTTCAGCTAATACGTTTTTTAATTCATCTAAGGTTGGCTGTTCTAAAGATTTTAGTGTCGCACCATGTTCTCGGACTCTGTCCAGTAATTTTGAGTCCTCATCAAGGCTAATATTTTCATCGGAACCTAATATCACCAAGATACGAACTTGGGGATGTTGTCTAATCTTTCCCCATTTTTCAGGGGGTTCATATTCTGGGGGTCCGATAGCGATTTCCGCTTGAGGGTAGTGTTGAGATAATAAATCCCAAGCTTGCCAAGGAAGTTGTTTTAACAGAAGATCATCGGTTTGAATAGTAACTTGAATTTCGGCTTCTGATTTCTTCAGGTCTTGAGTTAGCCAATTCCGAACCTTTTGCCAGTCTTCCCCCGAATTAAGCCAGTTGTTCAATTCGGTGGTTAAGTTTTCATAAGATTCCCAACAATTATTGTACGAACTATTGTTATCTGAATCATCAAAGGGTAAATCATCATCATCGTCTTCATTCTCAATGATATTCTGGTTATTTTCAGCAGCCTGTGTTCTTCTACCATTATTGACTATTAGTTGGAAATCCTGTTGCCATTGCTGAAGAGAGTCCCTTAGTGTATCTGGATAAAATGGAACAGAAAGTCTTCTACGACTTCTGGATGAGTTAGAATCATCGCTGATTCTGATCTCGATCAAAAAAGACTGCATATCTTGTGTAACTATATTAAATTCAACTTCCTGCGGCATAATTTTTTTCCTACTGTTTTGTAATCGCTCATCGCCAATTCAAAAAAAAGCTCTAAATCAATTACTGGGAAAGCTTTCCGAATAAGTTTTTCCGTTACAAGTTATTTTGATTTCATAGAGTTTACCATTTTGTTTGGCAAGTTCTAGTTTTTCCAGATCAAAAATAGGAGTAATTCTTCGGCAGTTATCCCCTTGTTTTGCGGTCGCCGAGGTTAACATTTTGCCAGAGGGAGCTAGTAAGGCGAATTCCAACCCAGAAGGTAAACTTCTAATATTTCCGACAGGAATTAACTCAAAAGACACCTTAACTTTATTTTGTTCATTCTCCTGTTGCCAGATGTCAACCATCAAAGCAAAGTCCCGTCCATCTATGCTAATTAACTTTCCTTTATTTAACAGCATTGCCGAGGAATCAAGAGATGACTGACTGATCCTTCGATATCTTCCACTTCGTCCACTGGCTGTTAAGACTTTTTCTGATTCTAGCCAATCAGAAGCTAAAAGTTTTTCGATTCGTATAATTTGTTCAATTCGTTGTTGAAGCGAAATAGAATCGAATACATCTATCAAATCTTCCAAGGGTTGTAATTGCTCAAGGGAAACTTGTTCCGCTTCCACTTTTTTGACAAAACCTAATATATTTGCCATTTTCTCTTTTTCGTCGATCTCTACTATGACGTAGGCGATTCTGTCTTCCCAAACCTCCGGGGGAACATAACAAACCTTTTCCCCCGGCTGGATAGGACGACATTCTAACTTCCCTAACCCCTTGATCTCTAAATCCGCTACATCCATGAGGATTCGAGCGCTACTGTCCCAGCTATCACTATTCTCAAAATCCGTCTCTACACTCAATAAATTACAACAATAAAAACCAACGGCACGGACGGCTAAGGTATTGAGCAAAACCTGACGAGCTTTGGCAGTATTTTTCTGTTGTCCGCTAAACTCTCTAGCAAAGTTAAAATCCGACATTCCCAAAGGAACAGGAAAAGTTAATTGTTCGTTTTCGACGCTCATGGTAAGAATCTCCTCTGCTTTAATTTGTTTTGACTATTTACATTCAAATGTCAAGATAGTCTCGAAAGATTTGCTTAAACCTTTGAATACTGCGCTGATAAAATGATGAGAGAACTGAAACTTTTATATTCCATTGTTCGGATAAGTCATTCCACGATCGCCCATCGATTCTGCCAAGTGCGATCGCCTGAAAATTCGCCTCCTCATTATTTCTAATGTGAGCTTCCCTGAATTGTCCAGTCGGGTCTTGTTCAATTAGTTTTCTGAGTTTTTCATATTCTCGATGACGAGGATGAGCGGTTTCGGGTTGTTCTATGAGGTCGAGGAGAGTCTTACTAGACGGATCATCATTTTGAGATACAGGTTCATCAAGAGATTGTTGCTGAATTTTATATGTTTTTGGCAATACAAGGTTGGCATAAATTATTTGCCAAAGTAGCAGTAGTCCAAGGTTTTCTCCTCCTTTGAAAAAAGCTAACATACAAATTTTTAACGCTTTCATCTTTTTATTGCGACGAATATTTAAATACTTGGCGCAGATGTCACAAAAGCGAAAGCCGAGTGTTTTCCGAAACCAACGTAAAATATGGCCTTCGTTGGGATCATATCTGTCAATTTGTTGTTCATACAAGAGGCACCAGGTTTCCTGGATAGCTTCGTCCTGTAGTTCCCTATAGATAGGATAGGGTAAGTCAAAGTAGTTTCTACAACTCGGCTGGGATTGCTGGATCACGTTCGTTAGCTTGGTTAAGTATTTCAGCCTATCCTTACTGCCTTTAGGATAACTTTTCGCCTCTAGTGCTAATTCATCCACTATCCTCTCTAGATCATCCATCGATTTTCTCCTTCCTTGCGAGATAGCTCCCTATATCTAATCGGCAGTCGTCTCCCAATTTACGCGGGAAAGTAGGATCGAGTCCATTTTTTTAAGAATTTTATCCGGTGGAGAGGTCGAAGAATTAGCGTTTAGCTGGCTGAAGTCTTTACCCTGTAGGATTTCTGGGCGCTTGTTCTCCTGGGGAGGCAGGGGGACGGAAGAGCGATTTCAAGGCGGGGAGGATTGAAGGGTAGAGAGCAGAGGTGTGGAATCCTGTAACAAAACTTCGCAAAACCAGCCTTTTATCGGGCGAAACCAGGTTCCTGATGGAGAAGGGGGTTATTGATTAGCCCGTATTGGGATGATCGGGCTGTATTGATTTCATCTTCATCATCCATGACTTCTATGATATGTTGCCCGAACCAGACAAATCCAAAGAACTGAAATACAATGATAAAAAATAACGCAATGGTATTTTCGTTACATTGATTTTGTAGGTAAGTTACCAATAAATCCCATGCCGAACCCCCTGAATTAGAGGAGTTTGCTTTAGAAAGCTCCAGCAAGGAGCTTATAAGCTGTAAAAACTCTATACATAAGGGAGTAAAAAAACGCCAAAATGCTCCCCACAATAAACCATACAATATCACATACCATTGTTTGATATGAAATTTTGTGCGAAAGTAATCGAGTTCTTTATTAGCTCTGAAAGCCCAATAAATTCGCAAAGCATTGATCGCAAAAATTGGAATAAAAAGAATTGGAAAAAACTTTTTAAATGCCTGTCCTTTTTCAAACTCTTTTTCTTGAGTGCGCTTGACGATACGACCAAGATGCTCTAGCTGAATGCGAATATCTTTGATATTTTTATAGGGCATAGAATTGTAACTCATGATAATCTCTCCTAAAAAAAATTGACAACTGGTGAAGTCTCCAAGACAACAAACTTAATATCGAGATGAACTCTTGACAGAGAAGTGATTGTTCTGTTTGTTCAACTCTTTTTGTAACTCGTCCCGAATAATCGATGACCATTGGGTGCTGTTAGACTTAACTTCGAGCAGATACTTTAAAGTCAACCGTCTTAATTTGGGGTCTGTCGGATTCAAGTTTAACTCTGTGTAATGACCCAACACCAAGCAATTCAAGGATTTCATCCTGTCTTTACTTTTTGCAATAGTTCTTCCGAACTTGAGGTGATGAATGAGTTTGTTTAATAAAGGTCTTTTTTGTTCACCTTTATTATCGATCCTGTAATCACAAACTTTATCGAGTAAATTGTCAAGATAGTGCATTCCTTTGAGTAGGCGATCAAAAGGCTCGTGAATTTTTTCAAAGAGATCGTGAGCTTCTGGATTGAGCATAATATCTCTTAATCGATCCACGCCTTCCTTAATATCGTTTACAGCCCGATCTAAATTTGAGAGTAGGACGGAAATATAATTTTCTCCATGTAACCACTGTTGTAGGGGAGGATACTCGCAAATGCCGGTCTCGTGTACATTTTCTATCAGCAAGAATAGGAGATTACGTTGATACTCTTCTTGGGATACTGTTTCGATTTTCGGCTTCACAAGAGAGAGGCTATCAACAAAAGCAGGATATTCTAATTGTCCTGTTTCTCTAACATCCTCTAGAACCAACTGTAAAAGCAATAACTCATAGGATAGATGGCTTGTGCGAGATTTTATTTTAGAAGAGGGCTTCAACCTGTTCACCAAAGCATCGAAGAACTCGACGGGAGATCGAGAACGAGGCTCAAAAATAGTCATAAATTCCCCTTAGATAATGAATTGGATCACGAATTGTGATACGGGAGATTGCCAGATAAGCTTGTTAACTATCTTGATGATCGCTATTGTTTTTACCCTGCTTGTTTCTCAATCCATCGCCCACGGCATGGAAAAATTCTTCCTGTGCATTATGGAGAGAGCGATCAAATGTATCTGCAACAGAAGGCAAACGGCGATGTATCATTGTTAATGTGACAGCCATCGCTGTGGTGATTACACTTATACCGAGGCCGATTAGAGAAAATCCAAGAGAACCTAAATTACCCGATAGTAATCTTTCATTAAAACTCGTTATCGCTATTTCAACGATTTTAACTCCCGAACGAATATTTCCCTGCTCTGTAAACTCGCTTGCATACAATTTAGGTTGGAACTGTTGAAGATAGACAATCGGTTTCCCTGCCTCGTCAATGTTTGATTTTGTTTGATTTAATGCTTTTTGTGCTTTAGCTATCTCTTCTTTACTTTCATGCTCTAATCTTAGAGATCGAGGGCAAAGAGGAAGTTGTGCCGTTGGTTGATTGTCCCAATAACTAGGCTTCACTCCAAAGGGACCGTTTAACTTACGATACGAGGCATCACGACCAGGATTTGACTTTGGTAATGACTGCCATTCTTTGAATTGTTCCTCACATTTTTGGATTAATTTCTGAGCATCTTTTACTTTAGCTTCCGCCGTTTTAAGATTGCGTTCGTATTTGGGCAAAACGTTTTCTTTGACAATTTTGTCTGCATGATATTCGGCTAGATAGGATCCATTGGTAACAATATCTGAACCATACCCAGAAATCAAGGTTAACAGAGCGCTCATGGCTACCCATCCAACAGTCGCACCTCCTGCCAGTCGTTGATGTTTGTGACATCCAACCGCGGCAATTTCGGCTGTTTTGTTGCTAAATGTTTGAGCGATAACAGTAATTAATGCCGCAAAAAAGAACCCTAAAAAGCCTCCACCAACTGATAGGTATGCTAAAGGAACAGCCGTTGCGGTATCCCAAATATTAGAGATAGATTGTGTTATCGCAACAGCGTCAGCCCACCTCGCAAGCTGAGGACTAACCTTTACACGACCGTAGAGGCTGTTAGGTGGAACTATCAACAGATAACGTAAGCAAAACGAAATGTTTTTAGATAAGGAAGGCTCTTCAGAAATCACTATTTTCTTTTCCTTTGCCTTAGCAACAATGTCTTTGTATCGGGGATCATGTTCGATCCATTCTATAAATTTTTCGGGATTTTTATAAGAATATTCTAAAAAATCCTGCCATTTTTTATCTGAAGAGGAATTCGGATAGTTTTGAGCTTCTGGAACATTATGGGTAGTCGTCATTGAATAAATCTCCTTGTTTCAGCCGCTGAATTTACATTGTTGATGAGTCGCTGTAGGCCCGTAGGGTGTTAGGAGTGTTCGGGCGATCGAACCGAATTTTTACCGAATTTCCTACCGCCCTACTCTCCTAAAAATTAATCTGACTTATTACGGGCGACTACGCAAACAAATCTTAAGAAACCATGAAGTCTTCTTCGGTAGGAAGATTGTAACTAGCAACTTGGGTTCAGTACCTAGGCTCAATTCATTACATCTGAGTCCGGAGTGCGAGGTAAACCTTGACTCTCTTGGACATTGGGTGAAAAATGTTCACCATTTTACATTCTGGGCGCAAACCTTGTCGGGCGCAAGCTTTGCGACCCTACAGGGGGCCGGGTGTTGGTGGTGGGGGCGTAGGCCCTACGTCCTTTCTTCGATCGGATTCGTCGATCACGATAACGCCAAGAGAGCCTAAAGTTTAACTCTTGTTAGATATTGCTTAATTTCCTCCTCTCAACCACACACCAGCCATCCCCAGGGCAACATAGACGAATCCAGCACCAATCAAAGGAGGGTTCGCATTGAATAGCCCGATGGCAATTAACACAACCCCAAATAAAAATAAAAATGGACCGAAGAGAAACAAGAGGAACCAAGAAAGGAAGAGGCCAGCAATCAGATACACTACCTGTTGCCCAAAATTTTGTTGCCCGTTATTGCTAGGTTGAGTGCTTGTCGATTGGGCGAGGAGAGGACTATTGAGCGAGTCAGGCTTCATACTAGGACTAGAACCTTTTGCGAGGGCGATGTAGGAGTTTGATGAAGAGGGGAAACGAAAATTTGCATCCACTACCGAGGCTTGTACAGATTGATACTCTAGGGAGATTAGCAAGGAAATAACGACCATTAGCCAAAACAATTTTTGGGGCATGGTTTTTCGCTGAACTTTGAATAAGGCTTGAATTTTTTGTGCGTTCATAGAATTCCTCTGTGGGTAAGGACAACGGAATTTTCGATGGATAATTAGGACGAGCATTCACCAATACGAGAAGAGAGATCGAGCTAGATACTGGCTTCGATTAATCTTCTCTGATGTATTAGTAAAATGGTTTATAGTACGGTTCTTTGTGGTACGCTTATAGTCTCGCAAGGGGTTCGGAGTGTTCGGGCGATCGAACCGAATTTTTACCGAATTTCCTACCGCCCTACTCTCCTATCTGACCTGTGACCCGCGATTACGCAAACAAACCTTAAGATCATGAAGTCTTTTTCGGTAGGCCGATTTAGAATTGAATCAATCCCTGACGCTCGATAACAACTCCCAAAGAAATAGTCATGGCTTGATATAGATCTCCAAAGTTACCGATCGAATGAGTCGAGGTAGCGTATCGACTAATCGAAGACAGTTGGGAACTAGCCGAACTCCCTACACCGATCACTGACAAACAAAGATTAGAGTTCAGAAAATAACTCAGGTCTTGTAACCTGGTATTCGAGTTATTATCACCCCCGTCCGTGATAGCGAGGACAAGTTTTAAATATTGATAGGGAAGATAGCTGTCCATTGCTACCAACTCGGAAGAAGCGATTTTAATCGCATCGTATAGAGCGGTACTGCCACCATCATTTCGTAGGTTATTAACCCACTGACATAGGGCGGCTACATGACTTTCGTTGTCCATTTTAACCACATTTAAAGGCTGAGGCGGTCCGAAAATATTTCGACGATCTTTAAAAGCGGTAACGGATACAAAATCGGAAGGTAAACCGGGTAAAGATCGACCTCGTAGATGAGTGGCGACCAGAAATTTGATTAGTTGATCCTTGGCAATCGCAAAATCTCGATTGGAAATGGAGGCCGTACAATCGACGGTAACTCCTAGTAACCAAGGGACGGGAATTTGGAAAGCTTGTACTTCTCTATGGTATAACTGCATGGGGTAAGCCTCTACTCGTTTTTTCTTTTGCCAATGGACACCTATGGTGGAAGATTTTCAGAAAAAAGGAACTTTGAACTTTGAATCTCCCTTGTTTTTCTATCGTTAGTTTTCATGAGAATTATGCAAAATTGATCATAAAGTTTTGTAAAAAATTGACACGAACCTCTAAGAAACGATAGTTCACGGCCGAATGGGTCTTTCCGCTACGGGGAGTGAGCGGTAAGCATTTAGCCACGAATTCTCTAGGAACAAGGAAATAAAAATAATTGGAACCCGCTCAGTCTTTAAACCTCTAGCTTGCTCATGACTTTTCTGATAAATATCTTTTTCTGGCTCCTGTCTGGCTTACTCAAATATCAGTCTAGCACCGAACAAAGTACCCCCCCTAGTTCACCTCTATTCCCTTGTCCTAAATGTGGTTCTTATCATACCATCAAAAATGGTTCTACACATAATGGCAAGCCGAAACGTCAGTGTAAAGATTGCGGTCGTCAGTTTGTGATCAATCCCACTAATAAAACCGTCTCTGACGAAACCAAACAATTAATTGATAAACTCCTGCTCGAACGAATTTCCTGACGAGGAATTGCTAGAGTAACAGGGGTAAGTTG
>NZ_SFBV01000262.1:0-4411 GCF_007095585.1 Microcystis sp. M_OC_Ca_00000000_C217Col | reverse complement strand
TATTTTGATTAGAAAAAGATAAACTTGAGAATCTTCAGTCAAATTTATTGACTCAAAATTAGCTGTACTTAATTTAAATGAATCAACCCTACCCTTATCAAGGGGGGCAGGGGGGATCAAACCCCCCTTATCAAGGGGGGCAGGGGGGATCAAACCCCCTCAAGGTAGGGTTGATTCATGAATCAACCCTACTATTCGGCACCCCCCTTATCAAGGGGGGCAGGGGGGATCAAACCCCCCTTATCAAGGGATTAAGGGGGGAGCCATCTTCAATTTAATTATAACCAGCTAATTAAATCAACTTTTGAAAGAAAAAAGGGCAAAAAATCAGATTTATAGCGATAAAATAATTATTTTTTGCTTAAAAGTCCATTTATTGGCTGTTACTGCCTTTTATCTTCCCGCATCCCTGTTTTAGACCCCATGAATCCCAATCGGGCGATCGAGATTAATTTTTTGGCCTGCTTATTCGATAAAATAGGAAATTAGGCCATCTAATCAAATCTGTATCCTTAAGGCTATGACAATTATTTCTCGATCGATCCCCCAATCACCCACTAAATCATCGTCTATCGGCGGCTGGCGCGGTTTGATCGAAGAATATCGCCAATTTCTGCCCGTAAGCAGTAAAACCCCTGTAATTACCCTCCTAGAAGGCAATACACCCCTGATCCCCGCCCCCTATCTCTCAGCACAAATCGGGCGCGATGTCAAGGTTTTTGTCAAATATGATGGCTTAAATCCCACCGGCAGCTTTAAAGACCGGGGCATGACCATGGCCATCTCGAAAGCTAAGGAAGAAGGGGCAAAAGCGGTGATTTGTGCCAGTACTGGGAACACCTCGGCGGCGGCGGCAGCCTATGCAAGACGTGCGGGGATGCGGGCTTTTGTGATTATCCCCGATGGTTATGTGGCCTTAGGAAAATTAGCCCAGGCTTTATTGTACGGAGCGGAAGTCATCGCTATTAATGGCAACTTCGATGATGCCCTCAAGATTGTCCGCCAACTATCAGAAAATTATCCCGTAACTTTAGTCAATTCCGTCAATCCCTACCGTTTAGAGGGTCAAAAAACCGCCGCTTTCGAGATTGTCGATGTCTTGGGTAATGCCCCCGACTGGTTATGTATTCCCGTGGGTAATGCGGGCAATATTAGCGCCTATTGGATGGGATTCTGTCAGTATCACCAGATAGGCAAATGTGACCGACTGCCGAAGATGATGGGTTTTCAGGCCGCCGGGGCTGCCCCTTTTATCTCTAAACAACCGGTTGACCATCCCGAAACCCTAGCCACGGCTATCCGTATCGGCAACCCCGCTAACTGGGAAAAAGCTTGGGCCGCTAGTCACGCTAGTCAAGGGCAATTTCACGCGGTCAGCGATGAGGAGATATTGGCAGCCTATCGGATTTTAGGAGGCCAAGAGGGGGTTTTCTGTGAACCAGCCAGCGCCGCTTCTGTGGCAGGATTATTAAAAGTGCATCAACAGGTTCCCGATGGGGCCACCGTAGTGTGTGTTTTAACGGGAAATGGCCTAAAAGACCCAGATTCGGCGGTAAAACACAGCAATAACCAACTAAAATCTGGGATTGCTCCCGAATTAACCCAAGTGGCTCAAATTATGGGCTTCTAAGCTAACGTTAATTCGGGTTAAGCAGCGCTTCTATAAAACTCCCTTAGAACTGGGAATTATACCGGCGCGACGGGGATCGATCGCTATGGCCATACTCATCGCCCGGGCAAAAGCTTTAAAAGTAGCCTCAATAATATGATGGGAATTAATCCCGTCTAATTGGCGAATATGTAGGGTCATTTGACTGTGATTGACCAAAGCGACAAAAAATTCCCGCACTAGCTGAGTATCGTAGGTTCCCACTCTTTGGGTGGGAATTTCTAGACCATAACTGAGGTGGGGACGACCGGAAAAATCGAGGGCAACCTGCACTAAAGCTTCATCGAGAGGGGCGACAAAATGCCCGAAACGGACGATGCCTTTTTTGTCGCCTAAAGCTTGCAGTAAAGCTTGTCCGAGGGTGATTCCCACGTCTTCATTGGTGTGATGGTCATCAATTTCTAGATCTCCGGTGGCACGCACATCGAGATCGATCGCGGCGTGGGAGGCGATTTGCTCCAACATATGATCAAGAAAGGGAATTCCTGTCTGGGCGCGACAATTGCCGCTACCATCAAGATCGATCGTCACCTCTACATCGGTTTCTTTGGTAGTACGACTAACCGAGGCGCGACGGCAAGGTGAGACAAAAGAATCGGGGATCTGGGAAGTGGAAATCATTTAAGTAAAAATAAGTAGGTAGCCGTTAAAAATTATCAGATGCCCCCCTTATTAAGGGGGGATTAAGGGGGGATCGGCACCCCCCTTATCAAGGGGGATCCCCCCGCCGGGGGATCGGCACCCCCCTTATCAAGGGGGATCCCCCCGCCTATCGGCACCCCCCTTATCAAGGGGGATCCCCCCGCCTATCGGCACCCCCCTTATCAAGGGGGGCAGGGGGGATCGAATCATTGACTAGGGAGATGAGAGTTTTTTTTCAGTAATCAGTGAACTTAAAACTCACATCTGATAACTGATCACTGATTACTGATCACTGATTACTGATCACTGATAACTGATAACTGATAACTGATAACTGATAACTGATAACTGAAAAGGCCTAACTTTCTGGTTCAGTTTTAGCTTCCGCCGGCGGACCGGGGGGCAAAGCTTCCTCGCTGACGGGTTGAGGATTTTGGCTAGTGGGGGGACTAGCGGGGGAAACCTCCGTCTGATTGAGAGCGGGGGGTTGGGAAGAAGTTTCCGGGGCTTTTTCCTCGATTATCGCTTCTTTGGGCGGTTCTGGCTGGGTTTGGGCTGGATTTGGCCCTGTGGTTTCGGGCGGCTTGACGTTATCTGGTTGGGGACTAACGGCCGGTTGCGGGGTTTGATTAGGACGAAGCGGGGTTTCAATTGCCGGCGTTACGGGGGCGGAGTTACGGGTGTTGAGGTTACTACCCTCCGGTTTTGGGGGATTAGCGATCGCACCTCGGCACACTTCCGGGTTAGGGGCAAAACTGACTTGCACACGATAGCTTCTCGACTCACCACTGGGATTTTTTAAACTAATTGATCTCACTTCCCTAGCTGCCTGTTGATTGAAAATCGGGAAGCCAGCACTTTTAATTAACTGGGGTTCACTGCTGAGGCGGCCTTGACCATCCACCGTCACCCCATAAACCGCCGTCCCCGCTAATTGACGGGAACAAGCCGCTGCGGGATAATTACCGGTCAAATTGACGGTAGTTATGCCTCCGCTGCCCTGATTCGGCTGATTTAGTTCATTTAAGGCATTGGGATTAGTTTTTTGGACTCTGGCCAGCCAATCCACCAGATTTCTCCTGGCCTCATCGTTACTGGTATTGCTTTTATCCGCCTCCAGGGAGCGCAAACGTTCCTGCATTTCCCACCTTAATTGTTGACGACGCTGTTCATCAATGGGCGATTGACCATTCGGCTCCGGTGTGCGGGCCAAGGAATTGTTTAATTGTTCCTGTGCCTGTTGCGATGCACTACGGGGCGAATTTCGCAATCTATCTAAAGTTAGATTATCTTGGTAGGGATCGAATTCAGGCCGGAGCTGCTGGTTATTAGTCTCCCTCGGCAGATTATTATTCTCTGGCAGCGTGGGAACAGAAGGAGGACTAGGTAAACTGGGGGTAGAAGTGGGAAAATTGCGAGGAATCGGTAATCTACCCAGAGAGGGAATAGATGCCACGGGAGGAGAATAGATATTGACGGAGGGTAAGGAGGAGAGGGGAGGTAAAGCAGGTAAAGAAGGTAAAGGGGGAAGGGAAGAAACCGAGGGTAAAGGAGGTAACGTGCTGTTATGGATACCATCCATGGGGGGGAGAGGAGGCAAAGAGGAAGAAGACAAATTGGGGTTAGGCAGTTCCGGTATGCTGGATAGGGAGGAGTCAAGACTGGGAAGACGTGACTGCTCTAGAGGGTTCAATTCAATCAGATTGACGTTGCGTAAATCCTTTTTTGGCTCCTGCACTGGATTATTGAGGAAATTAGGTAAGATAATCGCTAAAATTAGGCCGTGAATACCAAGAGAAGCGGCGAACGAGAGATTATTAGAGTTAATTAGTTTATTTTCTTCGGTTTCTAGACCAAAATAGGAGGATGTCATAATCTAGTTAATTGAGCAGAGCCTTGAGGGGGAAAGTTAACTCTATTCTAATCGTCAGGGCGATTTTTTTTCTTGAGGGCGGGGAATTAATTGGTGTCAGTACCCCACCACCCCACACCCGTTACAGTAGAGCAGGAAGTCGCCTTCCCACCCCCTGCTTCAAAACCGGACTTACGACTTTCGCCGTATCCGGCTCCTGAGTAACTAGGCTACTGTCATTAGTAGAA
>NZ_SFBV01000261.1:0-23816 GCF_007095585.1 Microcystis sp. M_OC_Ca_00000000_C217Col | reverse complement strand
CTTAAACTAATAAAACGGAGAGGCTATGGCTTTAGAAACTTTCGGAATTTTTGGGTTAGAAGTATGTTATCTTGGCATCTTGTATGTTGATTTAGCATAAAGGGTAACGAAGAGCCAAAAAATACGTCGAGAACCAAAACTCCCCGAAAGTGGAAACGCTACCGCGTTAGTTTTATTCTGGTCGCGATTCATCTCGCTCCATTGAGATAGTTTTGATTCCCGCTCTGGCCCGGTCGGGAGGAAATAATACCAATTCTCCAAAGTCTGACTACAGAAGTTTAATCCCCCTAAATCCCCCTTAAAAAGGGTGACTTAAATTCGATGTGTAGTTTTCATTTAGAGAAATGGTATAAGCATATTCCAGAAAAAGGGTTTTTTTGAGAAACCCGTTTTCTAACTGATAACTCAAAAAGATTGGGATTGAATGGCTGTGATTACCACCGTATTGATAATATCGGGAACGGTACAACCGCGACTGAGATCATTGACGGGTTTTTTTAATCCCTGTAGGATTGGACCAATCGCTAAAGCTTTTGTTTCCCGCTGTACGGCTTTATAAGTATTATTCCCTGTATTCAGGTCAGGAAAAATAAACACCGTTGCTTGGCCCGCCACCTCTGACCCCGGCATTTTTTGGGCGGCTACTTCCCTATCCACGGCCGCATCGTACTGAATCGGCCCTTCTAGCTTCCAATCGGGGCGTTTTTCCCTGGCGATTTTGGTCGCTTGTCGTACTTTTTCCACGTCTTCTCCCTGGCCCGATTGACCCGAAGAATAGGAAAGCAGGGCGATTCGCGGTTCAATTCCGAATTTTTGGGCGGTTTCGGCGGAAGATAGGGCGATTTCGGCTAATTCCTCGGCACTGGGGTCGGGATTGACCGCACAATCCCCATAAACCAAGACTCGATCCTCTAGACACATAAAAAAGACCGAGGAGACGATCGCACAATCGGGCTTAGTTTTGATAATCTGGAGTGCAGGCCGAATCGTGTGTTGAGTGGTATGCACCGCCCCCGATACCATACCATCAGCATCGCCCTGATACACCATTAAAGTGCCAAAATAGGAGACATCCTGTGCATAATCCCGGGCCATATCGAGATTCATTCCCTTGGCTTTTCTCGCTTCGTAGAGGGTCTGCACATAGCTTTCAAAATGGGGACTAGCCACGGGGTCAATAATTTGCAGGCGATCGAGATCGAGAGTGATACCATGTTTTTTAATCACCATTGCAATCTCGTCCGGTTGTCCCAAGAGGGTTAAATCGACGATATCCTGTTCGATTAAAACTGTGGCTGCCTGGAGGATGCGCGGTTCAGTCCCTTCGGCCAAAACAATGTGACGTTTTTGCGCTTTGGCCTGTTGTACGAGATTATAGGTGAACATCTTCGGGGTAATCCCCTGGGTCCGCAAAGTGCGAATTTGCGCTTCTAGGCGATCGAGATTGATGTTACTGTGAAAAAGCTGCAGACTGAGGTTAATTTTATCGTAGTCCGTCGAGGTCAGGGTGGTTCGCACATCGTGGATGTGTTCGGCCGTGGTGTAGGTATCGGTGGTGACGGAGAGAATCGGTAAGGGATCGGGCAAACCGTCAATTAAACGGGCGATCGAAGGATTGAGGTTATGACCTGCTGTTAAGACTATACCAGCTAATTGGGGATAATTGGCCGATTGGTGGGCCTGTAACATCCCGATAATCACATCGCCGCGATCCCAAGGGGTGATAATTAAGCTATCTTCTTTTAACCGCTCTAGGGCATTTTGCATCTGCATGGCCACCACCAGAAAGTTACTAGCTAAACTATCTAATCTTTGCTGTCCGTAGAGAACTTTTGCCTGTAATTGTTGGGCGATTTCTGCCACTCGCGGGCTGCTAAGTTTGGCATTATGGGGAATCACTCCTAGGGCATATTCTTGGGGGGGAAAAATTTTAGTTAGGGTTTTCCGTAATTCCTCTATTTTTTCCTCTTCAGCTTGATTGATAATAATCCCAATCACCTTACAACCTTTATCTTGGTAGGTGTCGCAGGAAATCAGGATCGGACTAAGGGCATCTTCGATACTGCGCTGGTAGGCATTACCTAATATTAAGATGGGATGGCCGAGATTTTTGGCGATTTCTGTATTTAGTTCAAATTCAAAGGCGGAATTTTCTTGCAGATAATCGGAACCTTCACAGAGGATAAAATCATATTTGTTTTCTAAGTTTTTAAACTTTTTGATAATTTTTCCGATGATTTCATCAAATTTTTGTTGTACCAATAACTCCTTCACTTCGTCGTAACATAAACCGAAGGCCTCTTCGTAGGTTTGTTCTAATTTAAAATAATTGAGGATTAAGTCAATGTCTTCGTCCCGATGACCTTGGGAACAGTCGAGAACAATTGGCTGGAAAAAAGCAACTTTATTAGTTTTGCGGAGAATTAAGTCAATAATTCCTAAAGCTACTAACGCTTTACCGCTTCCCGTTGCCGTCGTGCTGATATATAAAGAGTTAGTCATGGGTAGAGAAGAATAATAACGAATAACGAGGGTGGGATTTAATTGGGCTACCTCAACCTTGAGGTGGTTTTGATCCCCCCTTAATCCCCCCTTAATCCCCCCTTGATCCCCCCTTGATCCCCCCTTAATCCCCCCTTAATAAGGGGGGCAGCGATCAAGTTGTCTATAAGGGCGTGAATTGTTGGCAAATTTTCAGTAAACTATCTTTATTTGTTGGCTAATCCAGAGATTTTTGTCCCAGAGCGATCGCTGTTTAAATATCTACTAGAGAGTGATCGACTATACCTTGTAATCTAGCAGTTATTTTGTCCGATTGCTGTTCACTGGTAACATTTTTTCCATCGACTTGATTTAATTTCCTCAGATTACAATAAAGACTCCAGAAAATCCTATCACCGGCTTTCCAGCTAGGGCTTGGTTTTTCATAACCCCCTTATCAAGGGGGGCAGGGGGGATCCCCCCGCCTATCGGCACCCCCCTTATCAAGGGGGGCAGGGGGGATCGAACCTAAAATCCATTTTTAATTTAATTATAACCAGCTACTTAAGCTTATCTCTCTCCGATTGCCATTAAATTTTAACTGGAAGCGATTACCCAAATTGTTGAAACCATTGGCTAATTCCGGCGGCTAAAACTTGCGCTAATTGTTTTTGTGCCTGAGTATCGGTAATCCATTCAAATTCTTGAGGATTACTCATAAATCCTAACTCTAATAACAAAGAAGGACTACTATAGGGACGAGTTAAAGCTAAATTATTCCAAAATACTCCATAGGAAGGACGACTAAGATTTTTGGTTAAATACTCGTGGAGAAAAACTGATAAATCCGCTGCCTGGGGATGATACCAAAATATGCCAATTCCTTGAGTATTTAAGGCATCTCCATCATCAGGTAAAGCATTATAGTGAACCGATATTGCTAGGGTTGGTTGTAGATTATTAATCATCTCTACTCGTGCCGGTAAAGATAAGTCTATGTCAGTTTCTCTGGTTAAATAAACTGTTGCTCCCAATTTTTCTAACTCCCGTTTAATTAATTTAGACATAACCAAATTAATCTCTTTTTCCGTGTAACCCGTCGGACCGACAGCACCGGTTTCTTTACCTCCGTGTCCGGGATCTAATAAAATAACTTTGCCCTGTAAATTATCACTTTTTTCCGGGGGATGACGCAGGGTTAAGATTAAATTTGTCCCCTGGTAACGAAGACTATAACCCCACTGTTGTTTTTGGTTAAGATTAAAAGTGTATTCTATCGTGGTCGGGTTGATTTGTCGCCAATCTAAACGTCTGACCAAAGGATTATCCACCAGAAAAATTGTATCGGTTTGGGCAATGGTATTATAAAGGGTCAAAATAAATTTATCATCCTCTTGTGCCACGGCGATGGGTACAGGATGGGAGAGGGGAAAAATAATTTCTGTTGCTTGATTGATACTGCGAGAAGAGAGACCGCGAATATTAGCATTATCTAGGACTTCATTAACTATTAAACGCGTTTCTCGCTCTAAAATCCAACCACCATAATCTAACCGCAACCAATCTCCTTCTTTCCCAGTGACTATCGCTTTCGTGCCTTGGGGTAAAGGAGTTAAACGGGAATAATCACTACCCGGTCCCGTGCGTGCTACCCCTTGGGCAGCTATAATTTCAATCACTGGTAAATTTTGATCGCTAATAATGTTAATTTCTCCTTGACCTTGTTGACTAATCGATCGATTATTTAATTGTGCTGTAAAAATAGGTTTTCCTAAGTTAGCCTCTTGTTGAAACTGTTGACAACCTCGATAGTAACCAGTTTTATCCTCGGAATTCGCTTGATTAAGATTAGTTAAAACTGCGGCATTACTAGGCAGTTTTGTGCTTTGAGGTTGGGGTAAAAGAGGCAGTATTTTATCTCCTAACTGCACAGAAACCTGAGATTGGGGAGTGGCAATCGCACTAAAACAAATCCATTCCCCCACTAACCTCGTCTTATGGACAGAAGGACTGAGAGAGTTATCAGCAAAAGCTAAGTCTTGGGGAATAACTGCTTGAGTATCTCGACGAATTATTTGACGCTTAATAGTTTGGTTTTGATAGCGAATAGTGAAATTATTTTCGCCAACTTGTAGGGGAAAACTAGGAGCAAAATATCCTTTAGCACTGCGTTCAATCGGTTGATTATTGAGCAAAACTTGACCCGATGGAGGTGCAGAACCAATAAAAAAGATTCTAGCGGCCGTGGTTTGATGATTATCGGGGGGATAAACAATCATCAATGAGGCAGATTTGGCGCTGATACTGTGATAAAAACCGATTAATAGCACTAAACCTAAACCAATTAAGATATTTTGCCCAAAAGTTCTCACCTTTAACCAGAATGGCCCCATATTATCCCCCTCTTAGCTGACAAATATTATCCTAAAACAAATTCTAGAGGTTTGTTGTTAGTCTTCTCATCTGTACTACATTTAAACTGATCAGGAAATTTAGTACAAATGCTCTGACTTCTTCTCCCCATCACCCCATCACCCCATCACCCCATCACCCCTCTCCCTGTTTTTGACCCTAATCCTTTATGATCGATATAGATTAACTTTTGTAAAGGAATCGGAGTTATGGCTTTAACCGTTGGAACAATCGCACCGAACTTTACCACCACCGACGATACTGGAAAAACCGTTTCCCTGTCGGATTTTCAAGGTAAAGTCGTAGTTTTATACTTCTATCCCAAAGATGATACCCCCGGCTGCACCAAGCAAGCGCAAAGTTTCCGGGATAACTACCAACAATACCAAGACAAGGAAATAGTAGTCTTCGGGGTGAGCATGGATGACCAAGGTTCCCATGCAAAATTTAAAGAAAAATACGGTTTACCCTTCCAATTGCTCGTAGATACCGATGGTGCTATCACCAAAGCTTATGACGTCGATGGGGGTGGCTATTCTAAGCGCGTCACCTATATCATCGATGGAGAAGGCAAAATTAGCCATGTGGATGACAAAGTGAATACCGCTAGTCACGCATCGGATATTCTCTGCGTAGTCGGTTAATTTTCCCTAAAATCTTTTCTGGGTGTGTTAGGGGAGCCTAATACACCAGGTATCTATTTTTTAGTTCACTGATAATCAGTTTTTAATAACCGGATTTAGTATGACTAAATAGGGCCTGCTGATGATGAACTGAATATTAAAAATCGGACTAAAATAAGTGGGTGGGTGGAATTAAATATAAGATGAACGTAGGTTGGGTTGAAGCATGAAACCCAACGCCTGCATGGGTTACGCTACCGCTAACCCATCCTACAAATAATTTGGCCTCCCTACTTAATACTATTATCAAATATCTTGGTGGGATTAATCGGCAATCATGGTTAAGTTTAGCAAGTACCTAAAGAGGTTTGGGATTGTTGTTGGAGTGGCTTTTTTGTTGTTGGTTACTCACCGAGCGGCTCCCCGAAAGGCAGTGGAAAATGAGCAGATGAAGGGGGTTTGGTTAACCAATATTGGCACGATATTGTTACATCACACTACGTCCTTAGACGAGGTGTTAAATCATCTTTCGCGATCGGGTTATGACCGGGTGTATTTTAGTGTTTATGGGTTTAGGGGAACGCTTTATCCGACTTCCCAACGTCCGACGAATTGGTTGTTTGTGCCGCCGTTGAGCAATCCTTGGAGAGCGGCGGTTAAGGAGTCTTTACGGCAGGGTTTGAAGCCCTATGCTTGGTTTGAGTATGGTTTGATGTTATCCCCTAATGATCCCATTGCCAAAAAGCATCCGGATTGGCTATTAAAAACGCCCGCAGGGAAGACGGTGGTGGAAACCAATGTCTGGTTAGATCCGGCGAATCCGCAGGTACAAGCCTATCTTTTGGGCAATATGGAGGATATTTTAAAAGAAAAAGATTTGGCGGGGATTCAGTTAGATGATCATTGGGCAGTTCCGCGTGTTTTTGGTAATAAAAGTCAGGCTTTAACGAATTTAACTCGCAAGTTACATGATCATGTCAAGGCGATTAATCCCAAGTTGGTGGTGAGTCTTTCGCCTAATCCTCACTCTTTTGCGGTGAATAAATATAATCAAAATTGGTTGGCTTGGGTGCGTCAAGGGATTGTGGATGAGGTGGTCTTACAGATCTATCGGAAAACTCCCAATCAGGTGGCGGCAAGTCTTTCGGGATCGGGACTGGCGACAGCTTCCAGGTATGTGCCAGTGGGGGTGGGTTTATATGCGGGTTGGAATCCTGATTTTTCCTTAAAGGGTTTACAAGCTCAGGTGAGGACGGTGGAGCGTCAGGGTTATGGCTATTCGTTATTTTCTTGGGAATTTGTGGTCATGCGTCATCTTTTTAATCATATTCCCCGGTTTTAAGTGAAAAGGCTAGTATAATTAAGGCTGTTCTAAGTAAGTGGTTCTAATTACATAGAAGATAGATTTTGCCTTCGATCTCCCCCTGCCTTCTAGGGTTGATTCATAGTAGGGTTGATTCATGAATCAACCCTACCCTGCCCCCCTTGATAAGGAGGGTGCCAATTCCCCCTTAATACTGGGGCTGATTCATTCTCCAAATCTAATTCTTTTTTTTGCTACTCTTAATGGCTTATGAGGTAAGCTAGGGAGTAGGGGAGTACAGGTTTTTGCTCTCATAGTAGATTGATTCATGAATCAATCTACCGTTAGAGGAGCCTCATACACCCAATGTTTATTTTCCAATTCACTGATACACTCGACCGCGCCAACTTTGGGGACGGGTAAAAGCAGAGATAAAAATGCGGATAACTGCCAGCGGATCCGCTAGGGGAGATAGCCAAAATAATCCTGAAGATAGATTGACTTTTTCGCCCCGATAGTAGCTAGGAGAAACAGCCAATAAAAGGGCAAAACGAATCAATAACAGCAGCAGGTTTAAAGTCAAGACAATTTTTAAACTCAGGAAATTGTAGCCAAAAAACAAAGCTGTGAGCAGTAAAGGGGTGATAATTATCGGTAATCCCTGAGTAAGAGCTAATAAGGCTAAATCGCCCCATAATTGCCCCTGATAGGAGGCATCTTTGAGGTCAAGAGATCTGCCCCATTCGCGCCAAGTTTCCCTGAGTCCTTCGTACATCCGCACGCGAATCAACTTCGCCCCATCGAGAAATCCCACCCGATAGCCTTTCGTTGCCGCTAGACGGGCGAGGGTGACATCATCGCAAAAAGAACCTTTTGCCCCGCTATAACCGTCTAAAGCCGCTAAAACTGACCGCCGGCAGAGAAAACATTGACCATTGGCCATGACTCGTTGGGGATCTTGCCCGCGCACTCCGGCCGCATCAAAGCGATAGAGCAAAGTCATCAATAAAGCCGGCTGTAACCACCATTCTCCCGGATAGGAGAGGATAAATTGCGGCGACAGGGAAACTAAGTCATAACCTTCTGCGATCGCAGCTTTGACCAAACTAGCGACTAAATTTGCTTGGGGTTGGGTATCGGCATCAATGCCCAAAATCCAGTCACTTTCAGGAGAACTAAACAAAAAACCATTGTGTAACGCCCAGGGACGACCTACCCAATCAGGAGGCAAAGGATCATCGGTTTTCAAGCGAAAGCGGGGGTCTTTTGCCGCTATCTCCTTGACTTTTTCCCGCGTACCATCTTGGGAATTGCTATCGACAATCAGAATTTCTCGCACTTCGTAACTCTGTTGACTCAATCCCCTTAAACAACCGTCAATCCTGGCCACTTCGTTTAACGTCGGCACAATCACGCTTACTGTCCCTAACATCTCCGGGGTGGGGGGTTGGGGAGTCAGGGGAGGACGACGACGCGCCCCTTTTAGCAGACGGGAAAGAAGGATAAAAAAGGCAACAGCCTGAGACAGCAGTAGCCCCAGGCAGAATGCACCGAGAATTATCTCAGTTAACAACTTATTTGGCTCCTCTCACCGAAACAACGGGGATTTTTAGGGTTGTTACTTCGCTGGTTGCCACTGTTTGCCCGGAAGCAACAGTCTTGGCGCGATTATAGAGGAGTGTTAAAGGCAGAATACCGGTGAGTAATCCTAAGAAAATCGGCGGATAAATACCGGCACCCATACTCATGACCGTCGCAAAGCCAAAATTACCCAAATACATGACAAAAGGCAGGGTTAAATCTTGACTTGGCAGTTTCACCGGTTGCGCTTGCCAGATTAAAGTGGCCACCGTCATAAAAACACAACCCGTGCCAAACCAACCGGCAAAATTTTCATAGGGCATCCCAAAAAAAGCCCCCGGTTGTTCCCAAATCCAGAAGGGGATGGTAGTTTGACTCATGGCCGGATCTAGGACAAAATCCCATGAAGTTAATAATACCGCCCCGATAGCGATCGCTCCTAGATTTTGTAGCCACTGGGGTATAGCAAGAGTGGATAAACCAACACGAGCGATAATATAGGCACTAAAACCGAGATAAAACCAAGATAGGGGGATAGTAAAGGGTACTAAACCCGCAATTTTGTAACCTAGGCCCGAAAGATAACGATAATGACCGAAAGGAAAGCCGGTACTGGTTCCTAATAGTTCGCTACAAAGGGATAAACTGATAGCGGGAACCATGAATCCTAACCAGTGCCACACTCCTAGAGTCCGATAGGCATAAACAGCCACCGCTGCCATTCCTAACACCATATACACCACACCCCCCCCGGCCATTGACCAAGCAAAGAAGGTTTTGCCAAAATCCGGTAAATTGGCCACAAATTCGGGATGGGGCAGAACTAGCAACAATCCCGCTAGTCCAAAAGCCATCGATACAATATGACCGATGAGCAGAGCTTTTTCGATCGCAATTAGTCGTCTCATTAAATCTCTAGCGCTGCGAAAGGATAATCATTTTCAAGTTTACAAATCTTTATTAAAGAATTATTACCCAGATCGGTCACTTTCGGCAAAAAAGTTTTACAGGGGTTAGGGAGTTTCCTGTAGTGGTGGTTTAGGAGTCCCTAGGCAGTCCCGATGAAAAAATTTTCACCCCCACAGATGAAAGAGGTTTCCTTCCCCACACCCTACACCCCACACCCCACACCCCACACCCCACACCCTCTTTCAAGTCAGGACAATCAAGAACGAATAATAATCAATCAAATTGTCTATTTAGAGATTTTGTGGTACTTTATACTTAGTTTTTTCATTTTTTCAACCCCCAAAAATTAATTATGCAAGGGGCAATGACTAAAAATGCCTGAAAATAAATATATGTTAAAAATGATGCTTTTAGCCCGAAAAAAAGGTTCTTCGGTTTGTGTTATGTAATGGACGGGGGTTATAAGGGATAAAACCCTTATATAGAAAGACATGGCTGCGATTTTTGCCAATTGTTTTCGATCTAGAACGAGCTAATCAATTAAGTCTCTTGCCAGATAAGGATTTAGTCGATTTATGCCCCCTGCTCGAACCAGACCAAGTAACGAAGAACCAAAACTCTCTCCACCAGACTCACTATAATTAACACAGTAGCCTAGCTATGTCGGCAGAATCCAGACATCGGAGTTTACTTGCCAATCGATACCAACTGGTCGAGTTGATCGGTAGCGGTGCCATGGGACAAGTATATCGAGCAGAAGATAAACTCTTAGGTGGCGTAACCGTCGCCGTCAAATTCCTCTCGCAAACTCTCCTCAACCAAAGAATGCGTGAGCGCTTCGAGCGAGAGGCGACTATTTCGGCACTTTTAGGCGAAAAAAGTATTCATGTTGTTAAGGTTCGTGATTATGGTGTAGATGACAAGGAAGTCCCCTTCTACGTCATGGAATTTTTGCCGGGGGAGAGCATGAGTGAAATCATCAAACATCAGCCGCTGCCCCTCCCGCGCTTTCTCAATCTCACCCGTCAGATTTGTTTCGGCCTGGAATGCGCCCATAAGGGTATTATCTTCCAAGGGGAGATCTGTCCGATTATTCACCGGGACATCAAACCAAGCAATATTATCGTGATTCAGGACTCAGGATTAGGGGAATTGGTGAAAATTCTCGATTTTGGCATCGCTAAACTCATCCAATCGGGAGAATCCCAAACCCAATCGTTTATGGGAACCTTAGCCTATTGTTCCCCAGAACAGATGGAAGGTAAAGAACTCGATCATCGTTCCGATATCTACAGTTTTGGGATTATGATGTACGAGATGATCACGGGAGAAACGCCCATTTTTCCCGATAATCCCTCCTTTGGCAGTTGGTATGAGGTTCACCACTACGCCGAACCCCGTTCCTTTCATTCTAGCTTGCAATTACCGCCAGAATTAGAACAGTTAATCCTGCGCTGCTTGGCCAAAGCACCCAGCGATCGCCCGTCAAGTGTTACAGATATACTACAACGTCTCGAACGACTTGAACCCCTAGTCAAAAATGAAATCGTCAAAAAAACCGACGATTACACCCGCAAAATCAAAACCCCTCGTGATTTAAATCAAACCATTGTTTCTGCTGCTAATGCGAGGGATATCTGTGTCAAGTCCAGTTGGCCCGAGGATAAACCGCGCCAAAAAATTGTCTTCTCACGCTGTCTCCAGGCTGCTGACGGCGTTTTTCCCGGTTTATGGGTAATGTTGGATCGAGAAGATATCGCCGTCCGGGTTGCTAGTGTCCGTTATAATCAATTCCTCTTTTTACCCACACCTCACCCGATGATTCTCTGGATTACTGTCCTCTATCATCGTCAATGGGGCCCCCGCTGGTTGCCTTGTTATTTGGACTTAAAAACCCCTCAAGGTCAAAAAATGACCAAAACCCTCGCCGAAGCCGGTCAATACTGGATTTTATTTTTCCCCCTCGAAGGCAGCAACATCTGTGAAAATGTGATCAACGCTAATATTCCCGCCAATCAATGCCAAATTTTGCAGCAATGGGTGACAGATAGTCAATCGGGCCAAGGTGGCAGCCCGCAAATTAGCAAGCGGATGCTAAAACAGAAACTCGATCAACTTAAACCCCAGATTCTAGCCAAATTAGAGTCGGAACTGGCCAGGCAGCCCTAAAAAATCAGGGGGCAGAACGGAGGTTGACGCTATCGGTTACGATCCAAAAATAATCGCTGTTCGGCACTTGACCGAACGTTCAATCAGCTGTAGCCAATAATACATTTGCACTAAATAATAAAATCGGCGTTGCAGCCATCAATATCTGAATGCTAATTGTGCATCGTATCTACAAGTTAACTTAGTCCCAAGTTTTAAGAATGGCCTAGAGAATAATTCATCCTTAAAATCAGCAACGCCGAATTAATTGGCACGGATAGAATCAGAAAGCAACAAGGTGCGCTACAGCTTGTAACGCACCAAAATTTTTATTAATCTCTAACAAAGATTACAGAGGTCGATAGACGCGATAATCAATATTGGGGAAAATATTATCGATTTCCTCGACTTTTTCCAACCAACCAGAGTCAATCTTCTCCGATTTCACATCTTCATAGATTTTATTTAACCGCAGCAGGTGGGAACGAGTGCGCCGGACAGCGTAGGGAACCATCGTACCGGTTCGCATAATAAACGCCCAGTCAGAAGATTGTGCTAATAATAACTCCCGGGCCGCCTGATTTAAAGCCCGTTCCTGTAATTCATCCTCCGCTTCATGATGACTTAATTCAATCATCCGTTCCGTGCCTTTGTGCAGGTGAGGATAGATCCAAGCGTTGGTTTCATTTAGCCAGTATTCATGGAAACCCTTATAACCCCAACTGGATTGGGAAGGACGACAGACCTGCTGATGGGGGTTAGACCGGAGATAATCGGCTAAATGGGTCATTTGGTAGATATTTTGGTCATACCAAGACTTGCGGAACAGAAAATCAATAAACCAGGGTCCCTCATACCACCAGTGACCGAATAGCTCGGCATCGTAGGGAGAAACAACCAGGGGAGGACGGCCCATAATTCCCGCTAAACTCTCCACTTGCCGCTCGCGATTATACATAAAATTGCCCGCGTGTTCGGCGGCTTTTTCTTTGGCCCAGTAGGGGTCATAAAGCCCTTTTTCCGATAAACCTCCGTCCCGGCTAGTAATTTTGTGGTACTTAATGCCTATATTCTTGCGTTGACCGTTGGGCATGATATAGGGCTTAATATACTCGTATTCCGCTTCCCAGCCCAAATCTTTATAGAATTCCCGATAAACTATATCCCCCGGATAACCGACTTGGGAAGACCAAACCTGTTGAGAAGATTCGTGGTCACGACCGAAAGCAGCCACCCCAGTTTCTGTGAAAATGGGCGCGTAACTGCCGTAACGGGGACGCGGACGACCGTAGAGAATACCGTGGCCATCGACGAGGAAATAACGAATGCCCGCATCGGCTAACATTCTTTCTACCCCTTCGTAGTAGGCACATTCCGGCAACCAAATGCCCTTGGGACGACGACCGAAATTTTCTTCGTAGTGTTGACAGGCCACCTCAATTTGCGCCCACACCGCTTGCGGGTACATTTTCATCAGGGGCATATAACCATGGGTCGCACCACAGGTGATAATTTCTAGGTTATTACTGTCGAGGAATTGTTTAAAGGCTTTGACCAGATCTCCATCGTATTTTTCCCAAGTTTGTCGGATACTTTGGAAGGATTCAGCGTAATATTCGGCTAAGTAGCGAATATGGCCATTATGTTGATTATGGTCGATTTCTTTAGCAATTAATTCTTCTAACTTGCCTAAGTGTTCTTCATAACGCTCTTGCAGTAACGGATCCCGCAGCATCGACACCAACGGCGGAGTCATGCTCATGGTCATTTTAAAATCGATACCATCCCGCTTGAGACCTTCAAAAACTTGCAGGAGAGGGATGTAGGTTTCTGTGATTGCTTCGTATAACCATTCTTCTTCGAGGACGTAATCGCTTTCGGGATGGCGGACGAAAGGGAGATGCGCGTGGAGAACTAGGGCAACATAGCCAAAAGCCATAGGATTTCTTCTTAGAATTAAGGAATAAAACTTTAAGATTAGGTTGAGTAGATTTTATACTATCTTAAGCTTCTACAATAAAGAATATGATAAAAGTCGATCGATGATCGATCGATCTCGTCAATCCCTAGGTTTACTAATTTTCTGATGCTCCCATCTAACGAGCCACTGACTGCTTTAGGGAGAGAGACGTTGTCGTCTCTCTCGATTCAACTTTTGCTATTTGTTGATGACCGTCCCAGTTCTCAAGAAATTATCCGTCAAATTCAGTCCTATCTCCAGTCTTTAAAGTCTGATTACCCAATTGACCTACAGATCATCGAAATTCGCCAGCAACCTCATTTAGTCGAACATTTTCGCCTTGTAGCTACCCCGGCCCTGGTCAAAATTGCCCCCGGCCCCCGTCATACCCTCGCGGGCAGTAATCTGGTGGAACAGTTTAAAAAATGGTTGGTACGCTGGCAAAAAGCGATTAAAGAGGAGGTCAAAAATCATCACGCTGAGGATGGACAACGTCAAGAGATGGAACATTCGGGCGAACTCATCCGCATCGCCGATGAGGTTTTTCGTCTTAAACAGGAAAAGGAAGAATTATTAGAACAATTAAAATTTAAAGACCAAATTTTGGCTATGTTAGCCCACGATTTACGCAGTCCTCTCACCGCCGCTTCCATCGCCGTGGAAACCCTCGAATTAGCCTATCATCAACCAGATACGGAGCGCAGTCTGCAATTACGAGAACAACTGCACCAACAGGCCCGCAAACAGTTCCGGATTATGAACCGTTTGATCACAGATATTCTACAAGCTTCTAAGAGCATGGCGGCGCAATTCACTCTCCACCAGAGTAAATTTTATCTGCAAGCTCTTTGTCAGGAAATTTTGTCTCAATTTACTGATACTTTTCAGGAAAAGACTTTAATTCTCCAAAGCGATATCCCCCAAGATTTGCCCCCCGTCTATGCTGATGAGGAGTTAATCCGACAGGTGATTATTAATCTCCTGGAGAATGGGATCAAATATACCCCCCCCGGCGGCGCAATTACCCTTTCTGTCCTTCATCGTACTACTCAAAAAGTACAAGTGAGCATCAGTGATACCGGCCCCGGCATTCCCGAAGAAAAACAAGAGCATATTTTTGAAGGTCATGTGCGTCTGAAACGGGATGAGGGGAAAGAAGGTTATGGCATCGGTTTATCGGTCTGTCGCAAGATTATTCGCGCCCACTACGGTCAAATTTGGGTGGATAGTGTCCCCGACCACGGCAGTAGTTTTCACTTCACTCTGCCAGTTTATCGCTAAAATGCTCCGCTAACCAATTATCAATGTCCCCTAAAACTAGGTCGGGGATTTCCCAGGGGAACAAATGGGCTGTATCCGGGTAACATTTCCACTGAGACAGTTTTAGTTTTTCGGCCGTTTCTTGGCTCGAAGCACTGGTAATATGGCGATCATTTGCCCCCGCCAGAACTAAGCAGGGAATTGTGATTTTGTCAAGAGATTTTAAACAATTGTTACCTTTTTTTAAAGCCCGATTTAAAGCGCGATTAGCAGCTGGAGAAGTTTGTAAGTAGGCAGGAACAGCATCTTGAGCGAGATATTGATAGGATATCCCTTGATGTTGTGAAAAAAGGTACTGAAACAGGGAACGACGAGCAAAAGTATCAATATTCCAACGCCATCCCGGTTTAATCTGATTGAGAATTGCCGCCATCCCCGTCAAAATCAGATCTGTGGTGGTGATAGGAGGATGACTACCCCAAGGCCGTCCGGCCGAGGCCACGAGAATCAAACCCGGAAAGCGATCGGGATGCCGCAATACTAATTCCAGAGCGATTATACCCCCCAAAGACCAACCGAGAATTAAACATTGCTGGATTTTTTGGCGATCGAGCAGCCCGATTAAATCCTCTAGATGTTCTTCTAGCTGAAAATCCGGGCGATAACGACTTTTCCCGTAGCCGCGCAGATCCGGGGCCAGGGTTTGCCAGCGTTGGCAAAAATGATCGGTAAATACAGACATACTGGCTGCCGAACCGGGATGACCGTGCAGACAGAGGATCGGATAGCCATTACCTTTGATCTTAACGTTGAGAGCGATCGACATGGAGCAGTTATCAGTTATCAGTTATCAGTTATCAGATTTGAGTTTTAAGTGAGCAGTATGTATTAAGCGAGCAGTATTAAATAGCAGTTTCCTGCTGTCTTTTCACTGTTCACTGTTTACTGGACGGCTACGCCGTGCCTTTGGCAACACTGATTATTGACTGGGATATATGAGCGATCGAGTCTCTGGTATGTCAAACTAGAGAATAGGAGAGAGTTGGTCTAGAGGTTGCGGGGTCATTTGATCAATGATTCCGAGGAAAGTCCGAACTCCCGAAAGACCACACTTGCTGGATAACGTCCAGTGCGCGTGAGCGTGAGGATAGTGCCACAGAAAAATACCGCCCCCTTTTTCAGTGTTGCCAAAGGCACGGCGTAGCCGTCCAGTAAACAGTGATCAGTAAACAGTAACGAAAGTAAATTCACTGATAACTAATAACTTTCCACTGATAACTTTCCACTGATAACTGATAACTGATCACTGATAACTGATTGGGGGTAAGGGTGCAAAGGTGCGGTAAGAGCGCACCAGCAGTATCGAGAGGTACTGGCTCGGTAAACCCCGGTGGGGAGCAAGGTGGAGGGACAAAGGTTGGTCTTTTTCCTGTCCCGTTTTTAGGAACCGCTTGAGGTAATTGGTAACAATTATCCCAGATAGATAACCTCTATTCCAACAAAGGTAAAAGCAATTTTACTGCTGTTGGGAAATACAGAATTCGGCTTATGTTTGACTCTCTCCTTTATCAGTTATCAGTTATCAGGAGTCAGGAGTCAGGAGTCAGTATTCAGGAGATAGGAGATTGCTTTTATTTATTCTCCCCACACCCCACACCCCACACCCCACCCCCCCTTCTTCCCGCTCCCATGTCCTTAAGTGATCCGCGTCGCCAAAAACAATTAAAAACCCTAGTGGAAAAGCTGGGTTTATCGGCTGATGTCCCCGTCAGGTGGGATTTATTGGATTTAGCTCTAACTCATCCCAGTGTTTCCCGTGATAAGAATTATGAACAATTGGAATTTGTAGGCGATTCTGTGGTAAGACTCGTGGCGGCGGAGGTATTGTTAGAAACCTATCCGGAGGCGCTCGTGGGAGAATTTGCCGCCCTGCGATCGATGATGGTTAGCGATCGCACTCTGGCGGAATTTGCGGATCGCTACGGTTTCGAGCGTTATTTGTTGGTATCAAGTAGTACGAGTATTGATCGGGCAGGGCGAATTTCTCGACTAGCAGACGCTTTTGAGGCAGTTTTGGGAGCTTTATATCTTAGTACACAGACAATGATTTTAGTGCGTTCTTGGTTAGATGAACCACTGCGGGAAAAAGCGGCCGAAATTCGTCGAGATCCGGCCCGACAGAATTATAAGGATGCCTTGCAGGAGTGGACACAAGCAAAATACAAAAAACTGCCGCAATATTTAGTTAAAGAAATCAATGGTTTAGATCAAGAGCGTTTTTGTGCGGAAGTGTGGTTAAATGAGCAAAAATTAGGAGTGGGAACTGGCAGAAGCAAAAAAGCAGCGGAACAGGCAGCGGCGAAATCGGCTTTTCTAGAAGTGGTTAAAGGCTAAATGGGGGCATTTTTGCCTAACGGACGAATT
The DNA here is from genome assembly GCF_007095585.1 of Microcystis sp. M_OC_Ca_00000000_C217Col. NCBI lineage: Bacteria > Bacillati > Cyanobacteriota > Cyanophyceae > Chroococcales > Microcystaceae > Microcystis > Microcystis sp. M_OC_Ca_00000000_C217Col. Next base: position 6,715 of record NZ_SFBV01000261.1, on the reverse strand, counting down.
GCCAGAGGCGAATTTTAAAATCATAATTACCACTAGCCAAATACTGCCCATCGGGACTAAAAGCCAGGGATTCCACCCAGTCGGAATTATTATCAAACCAAGCTAACTGTTTACCCGTGGTCACATCCCATAAACGCACACCGTCATTACTGGCACTAGCGAGAATTTGTCCGTTAGGATGGAGTGCCAGGGAACGAATTCGGGCTGTATGACCGATGAGGGTAAATAATAACTGATTATTGCTCGTATCCCAGATTTTAATCGTGCGGTCTAAACTACCCGTAATTAAATTTTTGCCGTCGGGAGTGTATAAAAGCTTGCTAACCGCTTGGGGATGGGCGGAAAATTTCGACAAAAATTTGCCCTCGCGGATGTCCCAAAAATTTACCTCACCGTTTTCATGACCACTAGCAAGGGTGACACCATCGGATTTCATCCCTAGGGAATAAACAAAATTACCCACCCAATTTAAACGATAGAGGGGACGGCGGGGAGGTTGCACTGTCCAGAGGCGAATTCCTTCCAAACCACCACTAATTAACGTTTTACCATCGGGAGTAACCGTAAGGGCGAGGACAGTATTACCGTGTTCGAGGGCAATTCCTAAATACTTGCCTTCCACCAGATTCCAAAAATTAATAGAACCATCTGAACCGCTACTAACTAATAACCTTTCGTTGGGACTAATGGCTAAAGCTTTGACGCTAGTTCTTTGGGCCCGAGTTTGGGAGACTTTTTGCCCTGTTTTTACGGACCAAATTCTCAGGAGAGGATCCGTATCACTACCACCAGCGAGAACCAATTGGTTATCGGGACTGAAAATCACAGCATTAGGGGTGGATTGTTGCCCTTCTAGGGTTTTAGCGAGGGTAAGTCTGCCTAAACCTGCTACTGGGATAGTTTCTGGGGTTTTTTGGCCACTTGCAGCCGCGGGTTTAGGGGGAGCAATAGGACTTTGGGCCTGACTAAGCTGATGTTGCCCGATTGTCAGCGTGGTTAGAACACTGACCACAATTGCCCCGACAAGTTTCTCCCCACCCGTAAATCGGAATTTCATAAATTTAGTTGAATATTAACAAATGAACGGTGCTATAGATTCTAGCCTTTGAGGGGATTGATTGCCAAGCAAGGTGGGATTTTTGAGCTAAGAAGGTCGATTTTTTTCGTTTTTCAGGTTTGGTAAAGCTACTTGACCCGATTGGGGCGGTAAATAGTATCTTGCCGCTTCTTCTTTGTTGATTGCCTCAGTTTTTTGGCTCTGTTGCCACCTGGCGAAGATAGCGATCGCCATAATCGTTGCCCCTAAAGATAGCAGTGTCCATCTTTGTCCTAGAACCCCGATGATGACATCTACTGCCGCTGCGGTAAAGATAAAGCTAGTTATTGGTTCTTGACGGTAAGCTTTCTTGAGAAAACGCGGCCAGAGGAGATTACTCATTTTATCTATTATTTCTACGGTTTCGATAATTCCAGCTTATCCTAAATAGTTGGACAAAGGTAAAGTTAAGTAGCTGGTTATAATTAAATTAAAAATGGATTTTAGGTTTGATCCCCCCTGCCCCCCTTGATAAGGGGGGTGCCGATAGGCGGGGGGATCTGAAAGTTTTTAATACCTATCTACTTAACTGTGGGGTAAGGAGTCGGTCGTCGGTCGTCAGTAAGAATTGCGGCAATTGAACTCCCAATACTCATCACCGGAGAATCCGATCCTTTAACAAATACAAAGAGACGATACCCTCTCAAAACCCGTTGATAGGATTATGGTAGTGACCGAAATCAACTTTTAAGAATCTATAACAGGCTTTTTGTCCACTATTATCTAAATAACGGACAAAAAGCCTGTTATATGCACTTTTTCTCGGTATTATCATGACCTATCCTCTCTACGTCGCTTTTATTTGGCATCAACACCAACCCCTCTACAAATCCTGTCAAACTCGCACCGATGCTTCGGGACAATATCGCTTACCCTGGGTGCGACTGCATGGGGTGAAAGATTATCTCGATTTAATCCTGATTCTAGAACGTTACCCGAAATTACACCAAACAGTCAACCTTGTCCCCTCTTTAATCCTGCAATTAGAGGATTACGTCAACGGACTAGCTATAGACCCCTATCTTGCTCTCACTGTCACCCCAGAAGCGCAGTTAACCCTGGCACAAAAACACTTTATCCTCGAACACTTTTTCGATGCTAACCATCGTACCCTGATCGATCCGCACCCCCGTTACGGGCAATTATACGCACAGCGTCAAGAAAACGGTCATAGTTGGTGTATTAGCCATTGGCATCTCCAAGATTATAGCGATCTCTTGGCTTGGCATAACCTCGCTTGGATCGATCCTATCTTTCACATTGACCCAGAAATCGCTGCCTGGTTAGAACAGGGAAAAAACTTCACTTTAAGCGATCGCCAGCGGATTATCTCCAAACAGCGTCAAATTCTGCGTCGTATCTTGCCGCAACACCGGTTAATGCAGGAAACCGGACAACTAGAAATCATTACCAGTCCCTACACCCATCCAATTTTACCCCTGCTGGCCAACTCGGAAGCAGGCCGGGTAGCAGTGCCGAATATGACCCTTCCTCGGCAATATTTCCGCTATCCTGAAGATATTTCGCGCCATCTCCAGAAAGCTTGGCAAATCTATATCGATCGCTTTGATAAACATCCTCGAGGACTGTGGCCCTCGGAACAATCCGTTAGTCCCGCGATTCTCCCCGCTGTCGCTAAACAGGGTTTTCAGTGGTTATGTTCCGATGAGGGGGTGTTAGGTTGGTCTCTGGGACATTACTTTCATCGCGACGAAAAAGGCAATATTAGCGAACCGGAATTGCTTTATCGTCCCTACCGTCTGGAAACTAGCAACGGCAATTTATCGATGGTTTTCCGCGATCATCGTCTCTCGGATCTGATCGGATTTAGCTATAGTGGCATGAAAGCGCAAGAGGCCGCTACAGACTTAGTTAAACACCTAGAAGCGATCGCCGAACAACTGAAAACCAACGCAGAAACCACGACCCTAGAAAAACCCTGGTTAGTTACCATTGCGCTAGATGGCGAAAACTGCTGGGAAAACTATCATCAAGACGGTTTACCCTTCCTAGAGAACCTGTATCAACTTTTAAGCGACCACCAAGCGATCGAATTAGTCACCGTCTCGGAATATCTCGATCGCTTTCCCGCTAATGCAAAAATACCCAGCCATCAACTTCATAGCGGCTCTTGGATCGATGCCAATTTTACCACTTGGATCGGCGATCCCGCTAAAAATAAAGCTTGGGAATATCTAATTTTAGCCCGTCAAACCCTCGCCAATCACCCGGAAGCGACGGAAGATAATAACCCCGACGCGTGGGAAGCATTGTATGCAGCGGAGGGTTCCGATTGGTTTTGGTGGTTTGGTTATGGTCATTCCTCCAATCATGACGCAATTTTTGACCAACTTTTCCGCGAACACCTGATCGCTCTTTATCAAGCTTTAAATGAGCCAATTCCCTCCTATTTGCTCGAACCTGTGGAAGAACACCGAGATAAACAAAGTAATCGTCCACTGGCTTTCATTCACCCCATTATCGACGGTTTTGGGGACGAACAGGATTGGGATAAAGCCGGACGGATCGAAATTGGCGGCGCCAGTGGTACAATGCACCGGACTTCCTTAGTACAAAGGCTCTTTTTCGGTTGGGATCACCTCAATTTTTATCTGCGTTTCGATTGGAAACCGGGGGCAGAATTAGGCAAAGATATCCCGCCTGAAGTGCATTTATATTGGTATTATGATGAAGTGCATCGTCTGCAAAGTCCAATTCCCTTAGCAGATATTCCCCCTCGATCGCCCCTCGATTACGGTTATCATCATCATCTAGGAATAAATTTAATCACGGAATTTACTTGGTTAGAATTCGCTCAAGAATATTTTACTTGGCAGCGAGTTCCTAGTAGTGCCAAAGCTTCTTTTAATCAATGTTTGGAAATTGCTGTCCCCTGGGAAGGATTACACATTGAACCCGATGCTCGTCTCCATTTAATCGCAGTTTTAGCCAATCAAGGTCAATACTATGATTTCCTCCCCGTTGAAGAATTAATCTTCCTGCAAAGACCTTAAATCAATAATCAGTGATCAGTTATCAAACGTCAGCAAACCCTAGTTAAGTACCTAAGCAAAATTAAAATAAGGCTTTTGACCTGTTAAAATCCGATGTTAGTGCAAGAATATAGGATTGAGACCTTCAAAAACCTTGCATTATCCTTCTTACAGTATATAAACTGGTACAAAAAAAGAGGGCAACAAAGCCTGAAACGACCGGCTACTGACTCCTACCCCCACGAAAAACTTTTTCAGCAAACCCTAATTACACATATCTAACCACCTCTTGCCTCTTGCATAAGTTCATCTCCTGATATGTAGCCTATACTCAAGGGATTTAGTATAAACTTTCAGCACATATCGACTGTGCGGGAAAGCTCGGAGGAAGAGGAGAAAACTAATGATCTTCGTTACTCTTCATGCTAAATCAACAAATGCCAAGACAATACACTTCTAAACAAAAAATTCCCAAAGTTTCGGTTTTTTGGTTTGTGCGATGGACGTGGGTTGTTGAGATTTTCAATAGAATAGAACTCTGACTCTCTTGGGTTTGGTGGGTACAATGTATTCTAATATATAGTCCTCCCGGTGAGAGGGTGGAACGAACCACAAAGACACAAAGGACACAAAGATTAACCGATCTTATATAACTGTAGTTTAGACTAAAAAATTTGCCTAAAAATAATCCAGCCTTATGAAAATAGCTGAAATCAAAAATCTTGAAGCAAAAAGTAGAGTTAGGATGCTTTTGTTGCCTATTTTTTAGGGGTTGAATGTCGTTTTTTCACAGTAGGATAGGTCTTTCTTTTACTGCGAGTCTTCCCTTTTTCCCAGCCGGGAGACTTTCCTCTAGTTTTAGGTGGTTGAGCGGGCGAACCAATCTCTATCAAAAGGGAAAACAGAGACTGTGCTACCCTTTCAGGAGTTAATAGGGTTTGCGGTTTTTGCCAAGGAAGACGATAATCTGCTACCAAATCTTTGGCTAACCATAATTGCCAAGTCATCAACGGCATTAAATCACTCCATCTCTCACATTGAACAGGTGTACTTAAAGAAGGTAAAGTCCAATGTAATCTTTGCGAGTGCAAAGCGATACCAATGGTCAACTCCAAAACGACGTGCATATTGTGACCAAACTTTTTCTAAGGATAAAAATGCCTCTCCTACCCAAATTAACCATAAGGGGCGATGTGCCTCTCCCGTTTTTTTAGGATTCAACCTTTCCACTTTAATTAGACTTAATTTCTGCTGAGAAGCTGTTTTAAAATGTAACTGTTGCCATTGACTCACTCGGATTAATCCGAGTTTCGGGTCATTGATTTCCACTGTTGCGTCGGTTGGCCACCATGTGGATTCGTCATTGATTTTAAATTGTCTGCCATGTTTTTTCGGTCTTCCCTTACCCCCATAAGCTTCTGGTTCGCCATATAGACAACAATTAGAGCGGATTCTCATCAGTTTACTTGCTTGGATATCTGCTGTTTGATTTACCCATGAACTATTGCCGTATTCACAATCTAATACTACCAAAACTTTTTGTTGAATTGTTTTGCAGACTTCTTGGAGTTGCCATTTGGCTTTAGCTATCGGTGTTTCAAAGGATGTGATTCTTTCATGTCTTAAGGGTAATGCCCAACTTCTTTCCCCTTCGGGTAGCCAGACAATGGTGCTATAGCCTTGTCCTAATACTGTTCCATTTTTTGATGCCGCGCTATGTTGATAGCCTCTATCTTTCATCGTTTTAGCATCCTTCAATTCCCATGCTGTATGATCTATTGCTAACAAAACATACTCCAGTTCTGGTATTTCCTGAACATACCTTTTCATTAACTGGTTTCGGTTGGGACGACAATCTTCAATAGATTCGTATGTACTATGCCATTTCCTTCTGAAGAAAGGGGACAGTGAGAAGTCTCCCAAGCAATAGGCATTTCTGGTGGTCATGATGCTATCCATTAAGTCAAAGGTGGCATCTTTGGCATTACCTAACAGTTGGTAGGTATCTTGGCGAAATCTGGTATATCTGTTATATTTGGTCATAGAGAGCGGATAAATTCTTTAACATCTTTTATTTTCTCTCTATTTTGCTTGATTCTTCCTCTTTTTTCTTTTTAGGTTTCTCATTTAGTCTAAACTACAGATATAAGTTAAACTTATCACACAGAACCTAGAAGAGCCGAACTCTTGCCAGATAACTCATTGTTCGCTTAATTTTTTAAGGGAAGGGTTTTAAAATTGCTGTTACCTTTATCCTGTATGCTTTTTAGCGAATAAGGTAAGCATAACATTGTCGAGAGTGCGATCGCTATTATCACCATAAGTACAGGAGCAGCAAATGCGAATAAGCTCATTGCCTTGGCCTACCTCATTGGCGTATTTTTTGTGATTCCCCTGATTCTGGTGGGGATTTCGATTGTTCTATAAGGGACTCGCACAGAAATAGAATACTAGCTATACAGTCGCTTTCTTTAAGTTCTTCAAGGATTCGCCAGATGATTGGGTACATTAGACCTCTTGCATAATTTTTTTATGGTATAATATAAGGTTTTGCTTTTTTCTCAATTCTTAGATTGAAGTGGAAAAAAGAATAAAATGTGATCTTAGGTCAGGAAATCATCTATAA
>NZ_SFBV01000260.1:0-17673 GCF_007095585.1 Microcystis sp. M_OC_Ca_00000000_C217Col | reverse complement strand
TTTGAGTTAAAAGTTAAACTTCAAGTTTTCATTCAGGACGAATGTACTGGTTAACTAATTTTTTGGGGAAAATTAGTTAACCCATCATTATAACATATAATTAATTTGCAAGAGTTCTACTTTATCATTAGGTAAATAATAGTCGTCCTTTTGGTTCAGGAATGATTCGTTCTAGTTGTTTTGCAGTTTCAATCCATTCTTGAATAACAAGTTCAGCATTTTGTACAGCTTCTTGATAGGTTTCTCCATCTGCCATACATCCTGCTAATTCTGGAACTTCAACAATAAAAGCTTGATCTTCCTCACTCCAATAAATAATTAATTCATAGCGAATTTTCATCTTTCCCTCCTAATTTATATTTTAAAATGAGATTACGAATTTGTTTGACTTGATAAGTCTTTGCTTTTCCTTGTTTGGGTTGTAGATTTAAAATTTCTTCAATTCCTTCTTGAATAAAAATATGATGACTTCCTCGTATTCTCTCATCAAAGCCAAGTTTTCTCAGCAGTTGACAAAGCTGCTCAAACTTTTTCTCGTTTCGCCGCTGCCAGCATTAAATCCCAGGTTTTTTGATTGGCAATTTGGCTATAGGTAGGGTAACTAATGCCATTCAGTCCCAAAGCTTGCAAAGCTTCAATGCCTCCCCGTCTCCACGGTAAAATAGGCAATGCTCACCCTAGTCATGCAAGGCGTAAAATTTCCCAGATTTTCGGATATTCTCGCTAACTACTTTTGTAGGTCTTCATTGGCCCGAAAAATCGCTTCTTGACCATCACTAGAGGACACAAAACCCATAAAAGCTTTAACCGCTTCACTAGCAGGTTCTTTGTAAACGTAGTAAAGGGTACGCTGCCAGGGATAATTAGGTTCACTGGGTAAAATTCCCTCAATAGCGATCGCCCTGACGGTTTTTTGGTTGGCAATTTGGTTATAGGTTGCGTAACTAATGCCATTCAGTCCCAAAACTCGCAAAATTGGGGTGGTAGCATCCCTGTCCATCATTTTAAAATTAGTTCCTGTACCAAATTCCCCCCCTTGCAGCACTTCCTCACGAAAACTTTGATAAGTGCCACTAATAGGGGGACGATTAATCACTTGAATAGTAGCTGCAGAACCGCCCACCTCCGACCAAGAGGTGATTTTTCCGGTAAAAATATCTTTAACCTGGGTAGTGGTTAACCCCCCCGCAAAGGGATTTTTTACCCCCACTACAACAGCGATCGCATCTCGAACGATCGGACTAGAAGCCAATCCCTGAGAGCGTTCCGACTCGGTTAAAGGTCGTGACACCGCCGCAATATCGATCGCCCCCCGGGCCACTTCCTCTAATCCCCTATCAGATCCTTGAGCATTTGTCAAGACCTCTACCCCCTGAAATTTGGCCGTTAAAGCGGCTTTTAAGGCTTGATTAATCTGTACCATACTGGTGGAGCCGTTAATGCGAATTGTCGTGCCACTGGGGATAGAAGTCGGTGGGGCAAAACTAACCACTCCTTGGGGTGAGGGGGGAGGGGGTAGGGGAGAGGAGGTGCTTCCCGATGTTGGGGATTTTTGCGGACTTTTACTGCTGCCACAGAGAAAAAATTCTTGACCTGCGGCACATTGACTTTGCAGCCAGAAGTAACCCCCACCTAAAATGCTCGCAGTGGCTAAAAGAGCGATTATTAAAGCAGTTGTTTCGTTTTTTTGAGACATACCCATCATTTGCTGACATTAGGGGGTCGATCGCCTGGACACCGGTGATCAATGGAAGTTTCGATGATATTATCTTAGTGCATGGAAATCCACTCTTAATTTAGGACTGTATATCATGACCCACGCACCTATATCCCCAGTCGTACTGGTTATCCTTGATGGTTGGGGTTATCGCCCGCAAAGGTCGGATAATGCGATCGCAATGGCGAAAACCCCGATTATGGATAGTCTCTGGGAAGTTTATCCCCACACCTTAATCCGCACCTCCGCTAAGGATGTGGGACTACCGGAAGGACAGATGGGTAACTCGGAAGTTGGCCACCTAAATATCGGGGCGGGGCGAGTCGTACCACAGGAGTTAGTACGGATTTCCGATGCGATCGAAGATGGTTCGATTCAACAAAATCAAGCTTTATTAAAACTCTGCGCCGAGATTCGCCCTAAAAAAAGCAAATTACACCTGATTGGTTTATGTTCCGAAGGGGGAGTCCATTCCCATCTCGATCACTTACTGGGATTATTAGACTTAGGGAAAGTGCAAGGGATTAGCGATGTCTGCATTCATGTCATCACCGATGGTCGCGATACCAATGTCACCGACGGAATGCTCGCTATTAAACGGATTCAAGAACATATTAATAAAATTAAACTCGGTCGCATGGTGACTCTCAGTGGCCGTTATTATGCCATGGATCGGGATCGCCGTTGGGATCGGGTGGAAAAAGCCTATAACGTGATGACCAGTGATCAAGGTATCGACGGGCGATCGATTACTGAAGTATTACAGGCATTTTATGATCAAAATATTACCGATGAATTTATTCCCCCCACCAGAATTGCACCGGGGGCGATCGAAGCGGGCGATGGGGTGATATTCTATAATTTCCGTCCCGATCGAGCTAGACAGTTATGTTATGCCCTGACTATGCCCGATTTTGAAGATTTCGATCGAGATTTAATTTCTCCCCTCAGTTTTGTCACTTTCACCCAATACGATCCAAAATTACCGGTAGATGTGGCCTTTGCTCCCCAGAATTTAAATAATATTTTAGGACAGGTGATCGCTCAACAGGGATTAAAACAGTTTCGTTGTGCAGAAACCGAAAAGTATCCCCACGTCACCTACTTTTTTAATGGGGGATTAGAAAAACCCTTTGAGGGAGAAGTGCGCGAATTAATTCCCAGTCCGAAAGTCGCCACCTATGACCAAGCGCCGGCCATGTCGGCAGCCACGGTGACAGCAGCGGTCTGTGGGGCGATCGAACAGGGGATCTATAGTCTCGTGGTAGTCAATTACGCTAACCCCGATATGGTGGGTCATACGGGCATTTTAGACGCGGCCATGAAAGCAGTGGAAACGGTGGATCTATGCTTGGCTAAGTTGTTAAGTAGCGTCAATAAATTGGGGGGAACAGTGTTAATCACTGCGGACCACGGTAACGCAGAAACGATGGTGGATGAGTCGGGTAATCCTTGGACCGCCCACACGACTAATCCCGTTCCTTTAATTTTAATTGAAGGGGAAGGGAGAAAAATACCCGGCCACGGTGGCGATGTGCAGCTGCGGGATGATGGTCGTTTAGCCGATATTGCCCCCACTATCCTGGAAATTCTCTCTATTCCCGTCCCAGTAGAAATGACTGGGCGATCGCTGATTAAACCAGCCGAAGTGGAAATTAAAGCCAGTCGCACTCCCGTCCGCATCTCGCTTTAACAGTGGGTTTGCGGCAAAAAGTACGGGCGAAGCATTCGGATAGAAAATCTCCGGTTTCACCGATAGGTTATTGCCCGAATGCTTCGCCCCTACAGGACGCGGGCCGATGAAGACGCAAGGTTTGGAAGCACGATTCTCTCAAAATCTTGCACCTGTTTCGCGAAACAAGACCCTAAAACCCTTACCTCGTCTATATTTCACCATTATTCAGCAAGCCCTAATTAGCAGAAAAATGACCAATAAAAACCGCTCTCTTGTAGTTATGCTGATCAGCAAATCTTATCGAAGAAAGGGCGTAGGGCATCTTTGAATGTAAGATAATGGACATTTTTCAGCCAATTTCCGAGAGAGCCATAAAAATTTAAAACTTACATCTGATAACTGATAACTGATCACTGATAACTGATGATAACTGCTATACTTTGTAATGGAAAATAGAGAGTAATAATCATGACAGTGGTGCTGGTAGTACAGATTATTTGGGCGCTGGCGGCGGCCTTTCTGGCGATTTTGGTGTTATTACACAGTCCCAAAGGGGATGGTATTGGCGGTATTGGCGGCCAATCACAGATTTTTACCAGCGCAAAAACGGCGGAAAAAACCTTAAATCAGGTGACTTGGGCGTTGGGGACGGTATTTATCACCCTAACTATTGTACTGAGCGCCGGCTGGTTAAATCGCTAAATGCTAAGAGGTCGGTTCTCTTTTCTAGGACTCGCAGCCTTGGCGAGTCTTTTGCTGTTTTCCTATTCTCTGATTGCCGACAGTCGATCGCTACCAGAGTTAAAAACCCATCCTTTACCCGCTAATTTAGCCCAATGGCAAGAGCAAAACCAGTCCGGGGATTATTTTGATGCCGTGGAAATCAGTCCCGTGGGGGCGTTGATTTGGTCGCAATTTCCCGTGAAGATTTATCTTCAGAGCGATCGCAGTTCTTGGCTGAGTTTGGTACAACAGGCGATCGCTGAATGGGGGCAGTATTTGCCGATCGAGTTGGTAAATCGGGCAGAATTGGCCGATATCCTCATTAAACGGGAGTTACCGCCGTCGGGAGTCCGTTTTAATCCCGAAACCGGTAAGTTAGAACTGCCCCGGGTGCGTTCTGCCATAACACAATACGAGATTTTTGTCAAGGAAAATCGCTTAACTCATCGGATGAGTATCCAGATTAGTCCTAATTTAGCCGATCGGTCGGCCTTAGCGGCAGCGCGGCACGAATTAGGTCACGCTTTGGGAATTTGGGGTCATAGTCCCCTAGAGACGGATGTAATGTATTTCGCTCAAACTAGAGATATTGCCCCGATTTCTAGCCGGGATATTAACACTTTAAAAAAGGTTTATCAGCAGCCAACTAAGTTAGGTTGGCAGATGGATCAGCTAGGGTATCTAATACCTGAATAGGTAAATATTGCTCTTCAGTCGGTTCTGCTATTAAAAAGTATAAGTTATGGATATACTTAGTATAACTGACTAAGATCCAGAAGATTAACCATCGCTTAAACCTCTATTTCCTCTAGCCATGTTTTAATCGCACTGATTAACTTGGGTTGCTGGGGAGGGGTGTTGCTGACTCAAGCTATGAATGCCAACTGTGCATCCTATCCAAAAGTTAGTTTAGCTCTAGGTTTTAAAAACCCCACACAAGAAGATTCCTATTGCAAATCAGCAACCCCAATCTTTGCCACCCTCGACAACTAAGCCAATACTAGAAACATATTGTACGGGTTTGCCTAACATTAAGGGATCTATTTCTCCCCAATCGTAAGGTTCATAATCTTCTAAACGAGATAGTTCGCTATCTAACCAATCATCTCTAGGGGCTGTTTTTTCCGAGGGATTGGGCTGTTTCAAGGAGTCTAAGGGTTTAGTCATGGGGAAAAAATGTCCTATACACAAACATTTTACCCATTATTGACCAACTCTTTAGTTCATCTAAACCTCTATTTCCTCTAGCCATGTCTGAATCACGCTGAATAAGTTGGGTTGTTGGGGTTTGAAATATTTTCCTTCAAATCCTTAGCTTTTTCCCATATCAAGTTAAACCTTATTTGATCGGTGCGAATATCATCTGGGTCCCAGGATATATGTCCGTCTTCTGGAATTTCTTGCACTCTAGTTGTTATGTTTTCACAGACCAAGAGATTTATCGAAGCTAAGGATGGCCACTCTGACGGTATATCTTCTTCGAGGATATAGCGCACATTTATGCCATCCTGCTTTTGAGATTGCATGATTTGTACGATTTCATCGGAAGGTTTATCTTTTAAGATAAAGACCCTTTTGATATTAGCCTTTCTTTTATCAATTAATTCCTTATTGAATTGTTTAAAAATTTGTCCTAGCTCGCTGTTCCACCAAGAGATTAATCTGCCACTACTCACTGCGGAGATAGAGATAGGTTCTCTATCTTTTGCTTCAAAAATCTTTGTTAAACTCTTCATGATTATTTCAATTCTTGCTTGACCATAAATTTTTATTTTTCCAGTCCCAATAACTTCTTTTGCAATTATTTCTGCATCAATTGGATTCTTGTTTAAGAGGTTATTGACAGAAGAAACAGCACTATTAAACGCAGCTGTTATCGTGTCCTCATTTCTGTCTTTTCCTACATAAAAATTAATTCCATATTGAAATATAACAGCAGCAGTAACAGGAACTTTTTTATCATTGTTTATTTCTTCATCTTGTGAACCCGCCCAGTGAAGAAAAAAATTATAAGCCTTATCTAACTGCAAGGTCTGGGCCTGACTTAATGAATCGGTTAAAGCTTCGTATAATGCGTTAATTGAGCCTTTTTGTACAGATGTTCCTTTAAATTGTTTTTCCGTTTTAGGATTCCACAATGTTACTTCTGCTTCAGCTAATCGGTTTAGTTCGCAAGAAAGTCTAAAGTTTTTTACTTCCAAAATTTCCCCGATCTTTAGCTTTGGAACAATAATCGACTTTATTGCCTGAATAAGACGGCGTTCCTTCCCTCTAGTTTCTCCAGTAATATTAAACTTTTTATAAACTTCTCCCATACACTTCTGACAAGCATTTTCGCTTGTTTCAAGTTCCTTCGCTATTTGTAGATAAGTTTTTTTCTCAATAAAGCGGCGAAAAAAAACCTCTCTTTGCTGATCGGTCAATTGATATTTGTCTGCTACAAAAAAAACTTCCTTTTGCCAATCGGCCAATTCATACTTGTCTGCTGTAGGGATAAGCTTATTTTGGTTCAAGCTAGTCAGTTTTTCCATTTCTTAACTTTTTTATAAAGGGATATTCTTTAGTAACTGCTCAGGAAGGAAGCGATCGGTTTTTGCTTGAGCAAAATTCCCGCCTGTATCTGAATCTGCGATACCAATGACTAAGCAGACGGGAGACACCATATCGTTGACAGACTTGTCCAATCAGATGGTTCCCACAGAGTTGTGCTTGGGCAAAACTGACCGAATCGTGGGCTTTGAACCCGATCACCCTTCTCACACTACCATATTTTCGCCTCCTGAACGACTACTTTTGTATTTCATATTTTGTAGCGGTAGATACAGAAATCACTGAGTCAATACACTTTACTGAGCTTACTGATGTAATTTACTGAGTTTACTGAGCATGAAAAAGAGTCTGAAACGATCGCTCGCTCATTGAGTGTCCTCACACTCACAGCTTTGTCCTCCTGCTCATTGGGGCAACTTCCCATCGACTCTAGTTAAATAAGCCTTGAAGCGTGGAGGATTTATCAAAGTGAACCTGAATCCGCAGTAATTCTACTTTTTTCCATCTTCATGCAAATAATTTCTACTTTTTTCCATCTTCACGCAAATAATTTCTACTTCGATGGGGACTGACATCACCGAGACAACTTTTTACAATAAATCCAGTTCCAGTTTAGGAATTGGCACACCAACCATCAGGAGGTCAATATGAAATCTACATCTCTACCTCAATCTAATGCAAGCTTTGCTCTGAAATTCCTTTGGTTTTGTGCGGGAGCAAACATTAAGGTTTTAGAACGATGCCAAGTCGATCACAATAAATATGCCATGATCGGTTTTACAATTCTGTTGACCTCTGTACTAGCATCTCTCAGTGGAGGTTATGCCCTGTGGACTGTTTTTAATTCCACAAGGATGGCTATCGGCTTTGGTTTCTTTTGGGGATTAATGATTGGCAATCTTGATCGCTTTTTAGTTTCCACCACTCGGAAGGAGGAAAAGTGGAGTCCAGAACAAAGTGGCTTTCTAGCAGTTCGGGTATTAGTCGCTATCTCTATCGCTTTTGTTGTTGCTAAACCCTTGGAACTGAAAATTTTTGAAAAACCTATTCGGGCTGAAATGGTTGAACAAAACTCAAAAAGTGCGTCAGAGAACCAGGAGCGTTTAATCCTGAAGTATTCTGAAATTTCTGACTTAGAAAAAGACAATGAAAAATTGCAGAACGAACTAGATCACTCAAGACAAAACATGGATGAAGCTTATCGGGCTGTTATTGGAGAAGCAGAAGGAACTTCTGGTACAAAAAAATTAGGCCGAGGCCCTGTCTATGACAAAAAATGGCAAAAATATCAGCAAAGTCTGACTGAATATGAAAGCACCAAACAAAATTTAGGTACTCAGATTAAAGAGAATCTCAATCGCATCAAGACATTAACACAAAAACGCGATCTTGAATTGGCGAAGATTGTCGCTGAGAAAGCGAAAGCCGATGATATAATGACTCAGCTTGAGACACTAGATAAGTTAGGAAAGAAAAAACGTATTTATTGGTGGTCAAGCCTTTCCATTACCTTTATTTTTGTTTTAATTGATGTCAGTCCAATCATTGCCAAACTATTGCTAAAACGTGGATTATACGATCATCTCTTAGACGAGGAGGAAAAAATACAGCTAAATCTTTCTTTGCGCTCTCTTCGTTTAAGTGAGTCTCATTATTTGCAACAAATCGAAATACAAGAAAAAGCTCAACAGCAAGCAATTAGTAATGCTTTTCAAAGCGAAAACTATCAAAAAGCTGTAGATGAATTGAGTAAAGTCTATACCAATCAATTAAGTAGAGAAATTTCTCGATTAGGGCAAGAATTCAATCCCGCTGTTTACAAGCAGAAAATTAAGCAGGAAATGCAAAACCAAATGGAAAAGCGAACAATTCCTTCCATTGTGGAAGAGGAGGTTCGACATCACCAAAAAGTTAACAAAGTTGAGGAAGCTTATCAACATACATTGGACGCAATGAATGGCTATATGACCAATCAGACCAAAGAAGATAATAGCCATACTCAAAACGGTCAAAACTTTGAATAAAGGGGAGTCAATACAATGTACTACTCGCTTTCAAGAAGCCCGCCCTTAAGAAATGAGTCAAGTTCATGGTATTTTTTTACGACAAACAGATTTCTGGAGTTAAATTATGGTTGACAGACGCTATTCCCTAAGTAAAAATGATGATTTTCATAATACTAACTTGCCCATTATGCGACGGGCCGAGCAAGTTCAGATTGAAGCCATTCAGCTTAGTGAACAAAAACGAGAGGGTTTTCTTGCCCGATTTTTTCCTAGTGAAACTCAAAGAGCGATTGTTAAAGCTCAATTGGCATTAGTTGAAACCGAATACGAATTTCGGAAACGAGCTTTAGAAACTTTGCGTGAAACACAATTGCAAGCTTTAACAGAAACTTGTAATCAGTATTTAACAAGAGATAAAGCTGCCCGTCGCGCCGATACAGCTAAGTTCTTACTTCACAAAAAAGAGGAGTTAGTTTATGAATTAGATGCCATTTTTGAGCGATTTATGAAACTGCTCAAAGAAAGGTATCAAAATATGGAGGATGAATCAAACCCTCTATTTCGTCAAATTCGCCAAGACAAGTTAGAAAAAGACATCAACGATTTTATGGAACTTCAAAACAAGCTTGTTGATAAATTTCAACGCTTAGTTGATGAAGATGTGAATTACTAAAAATAAATGGTTGAGTGCGATGCCGAAGGCACTGCCTAGCAGTACCCCTATCTTGCAAGGTTGGATTGACAACGGAAACCCAACATCATCCCCCTGTTATTCTTCATGTTGTGTGTTGGGTTGCACTTCGTTTAACCGAACCTACGGATTATTTTACTGGTTATTCCATGCCGACATTGTAATCGAAAATAATCTTTTGTCTGTAGATTGTAGGGTGCGTGTTTGCGGCTGCTAATTTGGACAAAAAACGGTTCTTCGGTTTGTCTTATGCAATGGACGGGGTTATAAGGAATGAAACCCTTATAGAGACAGACATTGCTGCGATTTTTGTCAATTGTTTTCGATCTAGAGCGAACTAATCAATTAAATCTCTTGCCAGATAAGGATTTAGTCGATTTATGCCACCCTATCGAACCATACCAAGTAACGAAGAACCAGATTGTCAAGATTTTAGTGGACACCGAAGCTCTGTCGAAGTGTCGTGCTTTCGTCCCGCTCGCTAAACTGCCAAATCGATAAGCTCCTTTGACCTTTCGCCGCCCTGTTGAGCAAAACTAGGTATAAACACTTTCTTAAGAATTAACCTATGTCACAATAGATGAGGATAAACCAAATAGTGTGAAATTGTAAACTAGGTATTACTGAATGGAACCGCTTTATCAGTACGCGTGGCTAGTTCCCGTCCTGCCTTTGGTAGGCGCTACCCTAGTCGGTGCGGGCTTAATTTCCTTTAATGAAGTCACCAATCGTCTGCGACAGGCAAATGCTGTATTAATCATTTCTACCCTCGGTGCGTCGATGGTGCTGTCTTTTGCACTGCTGTGGAGTCAAATCAATGGACACGCTCCCTACAACCAAATGATCGATTGGGCATCGGCGGGTAACTTTCACCTGAAAATGGGTTATACGATCGATCATCTCAGCGCTTTAATGTCGGTTATCGTCACCACCGTGGCCTTTTTGGTGATGATTTATACCGATGGTTACATGGCCCATGACCCCGGTTATGTGCGTTTTTACGCCTATCTGAGCATTTTTAGCAGTTCTATGCTCGGTTTGGTCATCAGTCCCAACCTCGTCCAGATCTACATTTTCTGGGAATTAGTGGGGATGTGTTCCTATCTGCTAGTAGGTTTCTGGTTCACTCGTCCGGCGGCCGCCGAGGCCTGTCAAAAAGCCTTTGTTACCAACCGCGTCGGCGATTTTGGCTTATTACTGGGAATGCTGGGTCTTTTCTGGGCCACCGGCAGCTTCGAGTTTGATGTCATGGGTGAACGTCTAGAGGAATTAGTCTCTTCTGGAGCCATTGCCGGCAGTTTAGCGGCATTATTCGCCGTTTTAGTCTTCCTCGGTCCCGTGGCCAAGTCGGCCCAATTTCCCCTTCATGTCTGGCTACCGGATGCGATGGAAGGTCCGACCCCGATTTCGGCCCTGATTCACGCCGCCACCATGGTGGCCGCTGGAGTTTTCCTGATTGCTCGAATGTATCCCGTTTTTGAGCCAATTCCCACGGCGATGACGGTAATTGCTTGGACGGGGGCCTTTACTGCCTTCCTAGGGGCAAGTATCGCCCTCACCCAGAATGATATCAAAAAGGGTTTAGCCTATTCCACCATCTCCCAATTGGGTTATATGGTTATGGCTATGGGTATCGGTGCTTATAGTGCGGGATTATTCCACCTGATGACCCACGCTTATTTTAAAGCGATGTTGTTCCTCGGTTCTGGTTCGGTCATCCACGGTATGGAGGATGTGGTCGGTCATGAGCCGGTTTTAGCGCAAGATATGCGGATGATGGGCGGTTTACGCAAGTATATGCCCATTACTGCCCTAACTTTCTTGGTGGGAACTCTGGCCATCTGTGGGATTCCTCCTTTCGCTGGTTTCTGGTCGAAGGATGAAATTCTCGGTTTAGCTTTTGAGGCGAACCCAGCTTTATGGTTAATCGGTTGGGGGACTGCGGGTTTAACAGCTTTTTATATGTTCCGGATGTACTTTAATACCTTTGAAGGGGAGTTTAGAGGGACTAATAAGGAGATTAAACGGCGACTGTTAGCCAACGCGGGCGCGATTCCGGCTTTTGGACCGGGGGCAATGAATGTTAAGCAATTGGACTCGGAAGCACAAGAAGAAGACAACCACGGCCATCATGCCCATGAACCCCACGAATCGCCAATTACTATGACTTTACCTCTCATGATTTTGGCGGTTCCTTCTTTGTTAATCGGTTTGGTGGGTAAACCTTGGCAGAATTTCTTCGAGGGTTTTATTCATGTTCCTAACGAAGTAGTGGAAGAAGTTCATGCTTTTGATTGGACAGAGTTTCTGATTATGGCGGGTAATTCGGTGGGGATTGCTTTAATCGGGATTACTGTCGCTTCTTTGATGTATCTCCAGAAGAAAATTGACCCCGCAACTATTGCGGAAAAATTCCCCGTTTTGTATCGTTTTTCCCTGAACAAATGGTACATTGATAATCTGTATGATCGAGTTTTTGTCCAGGGTTGTCGTCGTCTCGCGCGCCAAATTATGGAAGTGGATTATCGCGTTATTGATGGGGCAGTGAATTTAACCGGTTTAGCTACTCTTGTCAGTGGTGAAGGTCTCAAATACCTCGAAAATGGTCGCGCCCAATTCTACGCTTTAATTGTCTTTGCCGCAGTTTTGGGTTTAGTAATTGTCTATAGTCTGGTGTAGATTTTTAATCGGTTGACTAAAGATTTTTAGGGGCGCAAAGCCCCTTTTTTTAGCTTTAAGTTCCCCTTTTTAAGGGGAATTTAGCCTGCATTATTCATGAGAGTAGGGTAAAAAACCCTGAAACGACTACCAGATATAAGTTACAGCGACTTGATCTCAACAACAGTCTGTTTTGTCTCTCCGTCACTGGGCTTTCAGGAAAGAAAATAATGGTTAAAAAAGCAGAAAAAAGGGGACAAAAAACTCTATAATGTTAGGGACAGTAAGAGTTAAAATTTTCGTTGATCATGACTGAGTTTTCTTCTCAACTTTCGCTAAACTTCTTTACCAAAAAACCTTTAGAAGCCAAGTTCTCTCGCCTTGATTTGAGTTCAGATGCGGGGGTACTTCTGGTTAGACAAGCAGAAGAACAACTGAAAATTTGTGAAGGATTAGCAGATTGTTTGGAGGATAATCGAGAGCCGGGTGAAGTAAAACATTCTCTGCATCAGTTAATTAGTCAACGAGTCTGTCGGATAGCATCGGGCTATGAAGATAGCAACGATAGTAACTATTTGCGTGACGATCCTATTTTTAAGATTGCTTGCGATCAAGTTCCGCTTCCAGGAGAAGAATTATTAGCTAGTCAGCCAACGATGAGTCGATGGGAGAATCAGGTAACAAACAGAGAAATCAAAGGAATGCGTCGCTTTTTTGTTGACCAATTCCTCAAAAGTTATTCACAACAACCAGAAGAAATATTGCTAGATATAGATGGCTGGGATGCTTTGACTCATGGGCATCAGCAACTAAGCTTATTTCATGGTTATTATGGACACTATATTTACTTTCCCGTATTAATTAATGAAGCTGCGAGCGGTTACCCGTTAGTTCTACAACTTCGAGCGGGAAATTCTCACCCAGGTAAAGGGGTAGCGGGGATACTAAGATGGCTATTTTGGCGGTTAAGAAAAGCGATGCCAGGAGTGAGAATTATTTTACGAGGAGATGCGGGCTTCTCCTTGCCTGAAATCTTGAAAGTTTGCGAACGCAGTGAAGTTAAATATGCGTTTGGTTATAGTAGTAATGCAGTCTTGAAACAAAAAATTAGTTATCTTCTGGATCAAGCAAGATTACAATATCATCGCACGGGAGAAAAAGCCCGATTATTTGATGATGTTTATTATGCGGCGGGGACTTGGAAAGAGCCACGACGAGTAGTAATGAAGGCAGAATGGTTAGAAAAAGGGGCTAACCCCAGATTTATCGTTACCAATTTACTCACAGATGCCCAAGAACTCTATGATGATTTTTATGTCCAAAGAGGAGCTAGTTCGGAGCATAGAATTAAAGAATTAAAACTAGGAATCAAAGCTGACAGACTCAGTTGTCAAAAATTTATTGTCAATCAGTTTCGTCTGTTTTTATCTCAAGCTGCTTATATTTTGATGCTGGGGATTCGGCAAGCAGCACAGGGGACAAGATTGGCAAAGGCGACAGTTTCTCGTTTAAAAGAAACTCTTATTAAAACTGCTGCAAAAGTTAGTGTTTCGGTCAGAAAAGTATTAGTTGAGTTAGCAGCTCATTGTCCATTTGCTTATGAAATTAGTCTAATTTCACAGCGACTTTCTAGTGGAGTTCAATTAATTTTTTTTTAAAGCCAAGCCTTCCTAGGATTATTGTATCTAAATGACAGTTTTAGTCGCTTTTTTAGGCTTTAATTGTTAATTTTGTGCGGTTGATTAAGGATTTTTACTTACTTATTTAACCCCAAAAAAAACTGGATGTAAATCCAGTTTTTCGGGTTCCTTGTTTTTTGGTTGGTTTCACCGATAGGTTATTGCCCGAATGCTTCGCCCCTACAGGACGCGGGCCGATGAAGACGCAAGGTTTTGAACGACGATTCTCTCAAAATCTTGCACCTGTTTCGCTCGTAAAGCCACAAAACCCTTACCTTGCCTACATTTCACATTTATTCAGCCAGCCTACTTATAGAGGAGAGGCACTCATGCAACAGGCAAGAGGCAACCCCCCCTGCCCCCCGACATCGGGGGGGTAGGGGGAATAAATAATCAGTTTTTAATAACCAGATTTAGTATCAGTTCCTCTGAACTTAGATGTTCGGCTAAGTCAGCTTTCTTGGGCATTTTATCTCCTTGTCTTTACTCGTTTTATTATAACAGGATTTGGTATTAGAAGACAAAACAGGATAGACTTTTCTCTAGTCCGATCGATTTTGGGGACAATGAAGAATTTATTGGCGATTTTTAGCAAGGAATTAAGCTCTTGGTTTCGGCGCTGTTGGTTAGCGGTACTATTAACCGGCAGGGTTTTTTACTTCCTATTCACGCGCAAACCCGATTGGCGCGTCACCCAAGAACAAATGGTGGCAGCTGGGCCTGCTTCCCTGATTATCGCCATGATCACGGCTGCGGTGATCGGGATGATCTTTACCATTCAAGTGGCGCGGGAGTTCCAAGCCTTGGGCGCTGGCAGTATGGTGGGGGGAATTTTGGCCCTTGCTCTCGGTCGGGAACTCTGTCCGATTATGATGGCGATCGTGGTAGCCGGTCGGGTAGGATCGGCTTTTGCGGCGGAAATCGGTACCATGAAGGTGACAGAGCAGATCGACGCACTCTATATGCTCAAAACCGATCCCGTGGAATATCTGGTGCTGCCCCGTTTAATTGCCTGTTGTCTGATGGTTCCCGCTTTGAGTGTTATGGCGTTGCTGATCGGTTTAGGTAGCGGTTTGCTAGTCGGCCAAAGTTTATACGGGATTGCCAATTCAGTTTTTCTCGACTCGGTTCGCGGTTTTCTGGGTGTGGGAGATGTGCTGAGTGGACCGGTTAAAGGGTTGGTTTTTGGGGCTTTAATTGCGATTATCGGCTGTAATTGGGGTTTAACGACCGATGGCGGTGCTAAAGGAGTCGGCCAAGCTACGACCGCGGCCGTAGTCACTATGCTCTTAGCGATTTTTGTATCTAATCTGCTGATGACTTGGATCTTGTTCCAAGGATCTGGCAATAGTTCGGTTTTGTTTGGACAGTAATTTCAGTTAAAAACTGTCATTTTCTCGCCATTGTTCTAATACTAAATCCAGTTATTAAAGACTGATTATTTATTCCTCCTTTTGCCTCTTGCCCCCGCCCCCCCGATGTCGTAGGGTTGATTCATGAATCAACCCTACCCCTACCCCCACGAAAAACTTTTTGCCGCAGACCACTAGGTAGGGTTGGCTGAATAAATCTAAAAACCTTGTTGGGTAAGACTTTTAGACTTTTTTTCCCTCAAAAAGTGCCAACCATTGGAGTGATCGGGGGTAAAATTCCGGGACTTTTTCCCTGAAAATTAGGTAACTGACCCCCTCAAAATCCCTAAAACCCCACACCCCACACCCCACACCCCACACCCTACCCCCACGAAAAACTTTTTGCCGCAAACCCTAGCTAACTTAACAATACCCAGTTCACCAAAACTACCCCTGCACCACCTGTTTAAGGGTGGTAAAGGTTTCTAGGTTGATTAACCCCCGGCGCTGGCCTTTTTGGTTGGAAATGCCCAAAAACACCGATTCTCCCTGTTTGGGATTGCGATCGAATCGGGGTGAAGAATTGATATAAACTAAAGCACTATCGGACTCCATGGCGAATTGACGACTTTCTCGATAGGATTCGGTGACAATACAATCCGCGTGACCGCTACTATACTTATTAATCCAAGCGATCGCATCAGTGAGGGTATCCACTAACCTAAAGGCCACCGTTTTTTCTAAATAGGGTCTTTGCCAATCATTATCGGTAGCAATGGTTAAATGTTCGGGAAAATCCGCCGCTAATCGGTTATCTCCCCGCAATTTAAAGCCTTTTTCCTGCAAACTTTTAAACAAACGACTTAAAGTTGAAGAATTGTGATGGGGACTAATTAAAACTTTTTCGATCGCGTTAACCGGATCGGGTATGCTGCCATGACTATCGATAATTACCTGACGAGCTAACTCCAAATCGCCACTAGGAGACCAATACAAATAACAGTTTCCCATGGCCGCACGCAAAACGGGAACCGTGGCCAATTGACTCACCCGACCGATTAAACTAGGGCGACCGTAGGGAATAATCAAATTAACATAATTTTCCTGCGTCAGCAACTCCTCTAGGGAGGGACTAGAATCGCAGGGTAAACCACTCACACAATCCACGGGTAAACCCACATCTTCCAAAGCTTCTTGGATAATTTCCGTAATCACTCCATCGGAATGACTAGAGGCATTGGAACCGCGAATAATCAAACTATTGCCACTTTTTAGGGAAAATCCCGCCGCTACCATCGCTAATTCGGGAAAACCTTCATAGACTAAGGCAATCACTCCTAAAGGCATCCTTTGGCAATAGGTTTGGGACGGATTAAGTTGATAGGCCGCGTTAATTACCTGTTGCAGCGGATCCGATGCTTCCGCTAGTTGTTGCAATACCTCCACCGTCGTCTCTAAACGTTCGGGAGTTAACCGTAACCAGCGAATCATTTGTTCTGAGACGGCCATCTCTCGACTGACTTCTAAATCGAGGGTATTGGCTTCTAAAATGCGATCAAAGCCAGTTTTAATGGCATTAGCGATCGCGATTACCCCGCGATTTCTTTCGTTGCCATTGAATTGACCTAGATCCAGAAAAGCATTGTATGCTTGCTTAAAGATCGTCGGGGGGGTTTTGGGGGAACTTTCGATCATAGATTCTTGTCTAGCGTCGATAGGCTAACCAAAAGATGAATGCGGGCAAAATAACTAATAGCATAACTAGAATTGCCCCAAAAATCACGCTTACCCCCGGCGGTGATTTTAAAATTAAGGGTAGCCAGACGATCGATAATAACAGAATTATCCCCACCATCAGGGGTAATACCTCTTGTCCAAAGCGCCGATTCGTACTCACCCAACGAAATCCCGTCCAGCGCCAACTGCGTTTATAGGGATAGTGGGGGGCTAATTGTTCGATAATTTGACCGTTTTCCTGTAGCACAAATATCTGTTGACAGCGATCACAGCCAAAGGCATCGGTCAATAAAATCGGGCACAATGTCCCTTTCCGACGACAGGGACAAGGATAGTCTTGGTGTTGGTCGATTTTGGTATATTTATGCGGTCGCACAAGCTAAATTTTTGTTTATCAACGTTTGTTTTTAGTTGCTCGTGGTCAATGGCTAAGGTATTCAACGGTTGCCCAAAATCCTCAACCCTATTGCTCACGGGTAATTCCCATCTTAAGGTATATCCCTAAATTATTCATCCTGACCTTAAGGTATATTTCAAGATTTTATGAACTACTCCAATCCGCTACGCGCTCGATTGGAGTTTCTGACGATTCTTCGTCCCTAGATGCCTCATACTTCCGCACAAGGTAGCGCTAGACGACTCTGCATCTAAAGAGGCTCGTTCCAAGCCCCTAGCATAATTGAGCATAACTTGTGCAGCAGCTACATCTCGATCACAAGAATAGCCACATTTCTCACAGCGATGAACTCTTTCGGCTAAAGATTTCTGGCTCTTCGGGAATTGTTATGCAAATAATTAACTTAAAATAAAATTCGATGAGAGCGCCTACGCTCAAAAGTAGCTGAAATCCATACAGGGAAGGACTTAAGGCACAAACAGGTTAAT
>NZ_SFBV01000026.1:0-46027 GCF_007095585.1 Microcystis sp. M_OC_Ca_00000000_C217Col | reverse complement strand
TTAATCAAAGCCCCTCGATTTTTGTTGAAAGTACAGAGTAAGCTTAAATTGCTACAAAGACGCTTGAAACGGAAAACTAAAGGCTCTAGCAATTGGTTAAAACTTCAGGAGAAGATAGCAAGATTACACGAAAAAGTGTCTAATACTCGTAGAGATTGGCACTTTAAACTAGCTCATTACCTTTGTGATCTTGCTGATAATATCTTTGTCGAAGATATTAACTTCGTTTCCTGGTCTAGAGGGATCGTTAGAAAACAATCTCTGGATTCAGGCATCGGTAGTTTTATTAATGAGATACTACCGTTTGTTATTTGGAAACGGGGAAAATATTATCTTAAGGTTGATAAAAACGGAACTTCGCAAGAGTGTCCTAATTGTGGCGCGATTACCGGCAAAAAAGCGTTATCAGAAAGAGTTCACCGGTGTGATTCTTGCGGCCACATTGAACCGAGAGACACGGCATCAGCAAAGGTAATCGAGAACCGGGGAAAAAACGCGGTCGGACTGACCGTGTTAGAAAACGCTCGCGGAGGCGATTTGACGGGGATCGACCGGTTAAACCAAGTCGATCTAGTTAAAAGCCTAAGAACCGAGAATCCCCCGCTACACCGCGCGAGCGGTTAGCGGGGGAGAGTCAAAATGGGAAAAAATAACTCATCCATCAATCTTATGAGTCAAGGATCACGGCAAGAAATAAAAACCCAAGCAATAATCCTCGCTACCTTTGTGGCGATTTTTTGGCTGTTAGAGATTTTAGATCAATTTGTTTTTCGGGGCAGTTTAGACAATTTCGGGATTATTCCCCATCAAGTCATCGGATTGCGGGGTATTCTCTTTGCACCTTTCCTACACGGTAACTTTCCCCATCTTATTGCTAATACGGTTCCTTTCCTGATTCTCGGTTGGTTGGTGATGTTACAGGAAACCAGCGACTTTTTTATTGTGACTGGGTTGACTATGCTGGTGGGGGGGTTAGGAGTCTGGTTATTTGCTGCTCCGGGATCCATCCATATCGGGGCAAGTATCTTGATTTTTGGCTATTTAGGTTTTTTATTACTGCGGGGCTATTTCCAAAGAAATATTCCTTCTATACTCTTGTCAATTCTAGTCTTTTTACTCTACGGTGGCACAATTTGGGGCGTTTTGCCTTCCCGTCCGGGGATTTCTTGGCAAGGACATTTATTTGGTTTCCTAGGCGGGGTTTTAGCCGCCAAATTAATCGCCACCGAAAAGAAACATTATTCCTAAATGGGGGAACCTTCTATCTCGCTACATACTTCGTAAAAATCGGTGACAGGAGGTTTCGCAAACAGAGGAGCCATGGATTTCAGCAATAATTCGTGGGCTTCGCTTTTATTTGCCTCCATATCATCGATTTTATCCCAGATGATCACGGCAATTCCTTCATCGGTTCCGGGTTTTTGCAACAGAAAAGCTCCCTGGAATCCCGTGGAATAGGTGGAAACGGCTTTTTCGTAGAGTTTTTGGGCTTCGGAAAAACACCCCGGTTTAAATTCACCAATAGCCACATAGGCATATTTATGTTTGAGAAAATCGAGAAATTCTGGCATGGCAATGAGGGGAAATGGAATAAATCTTTCTTTCTACTCCTATTAAAACTTAGATCGATCGCCCCCTCCGCCCCATCGACATATTTTTTTAACTAAGCTTCCCCAATTGTCTCTTTTTTTGTTAGCTTATATGTAGTCGTTATGAGTTTGTATAAGTTCTATGATCAAAATTGTTGGTATTAATGGCAGTTTACGCCCAGGATCCTATAGTGCGATGGCGTTAGAAGTTGCTATCAGTCGAGTACAGGCGTTAGGAGTAGAAACGGAGATAATTGACCTGAGAAAACTCTCTTTACCCTTCTGTAACGGGGGAGATGACTATTCTGACTATCCCGATGTGGCCAAAATGCAGCAAACGGTTAAATCGGCAGCGGGATTAATTTTGGCGACACCGGAGTATCATGGCAGTGTCAGTGGTGTGATGAAGAATGCCCTAGATTTAATGAGTTTTGAGGAGTTATCGGGAAAGGTTGCTGGATTAATCAGTGTTTTAGGCGGCCAATCCAATAGTAACGCCCTAAATGACTTAAGAATCATTCTCCGTTGGGTTCATGCTTGGGTAATTCCCGAACAAATTAGCTTAGGACAAGCGTGGAAAGTCTTCAACGAAGACGGAAAAATCCTTGACGAGAAGCTTTCCCAACGTTTTGACGCTTTTGCGCGAAGTTTAGTCGATAATACCCGTAAACTCAACGGGATCTAGTAATATCGATGGTGATTTTACCGGTGAAATGGGGAATTGGGGCGGCAGGTTTCGATAATTGTACTCTTACCTGTCGCACTCGATCGAGTTTTAGGATATCCTCAGCGATGACTGTGGCCAATTTTTCCACTAGGGCAAATTTGCTGGTTTCAATCTGGTGTTTGACAATTTTGATCGCCTGTCGATAATCTAGGGTATCTTCAATCGCGTCACTTTTGCCAGCAATGCTGATGTCAACTTCTAGGGATAAATCCACCTCAAACCATTGACCTAAAACCTGTTCTTCGGCCAGATATCCTGTGTAACCGTAGGCCCGAATTCCTGTAACGTGAATAGTATCCATAGATAGTTAAATTAAAAAACTGGCAGCGTTGGTCACAAAGATGAAGTGTAACCTAATTTGGTATCGACGACCCACTCCCCAAAATGAAAACTTCCTACCCGACCATTAGGATAACTGCTAAGTACCTAGGCAAAATTATTTACACATGACGATCATTGCCCCGTAAGGGTTTTAGCTCGATCGGGCAGGTAATTAATTTTGCATGACTACTTATAAATTATAGTTTAGACGGCTCTTACCTGTTCGGTGTAATCTTTGGAGCGTAGTTGACGGAAACCTTGAAAAGCCAGTTGTCTCAAGTTCAGAGGTAAATAGGAAAGCAGTAAACCCAGTCTAGCCCGTCGGGATTTTCCTGACAATTGCGAGGCTTTTTCTATTAAAACTCGCCCGGCTTCGTTTTCTCCCTTTTCAATTAATTTTATTCCCAAAGATTCCTGTAAAAAAGCCGTTTTTTTTACTCTTTCTTCTTCTAATTTTACATCATTAAAGTGATAACTTTCTGTACAAAACAGTTTTGCTTGCAAAAAGTGAACCGCTTGTTTTAAGCTAGTTTGACCGCCATGGAAACGATATTCCATTAATAATTCTGGCAGAAAATAAGCTTGTTTTCCCGCTAAAGCTAAACGCACTAATAAATCAAAATCTTCACAACCATCCGCTTGAGAGCGCATATAATCCACATCGACTAAAGATTGATAACGAAAAAGAGTCGAACCCACCTGTAAACTTTGATAGGAAAAAGTTTGTCTTTGTAAATCAGGAATAATCCCTTGTTGTAATCTGTCTTTGCCCCATTTCGATGAATTTTCTTGGGTGGCAGCTGTAACTTTTTGTCCAAATTTATCAATAATCCAGTGATCAGTACAGACAAAATCAACGTTTTTTTCTTGCTCTAAAATAGGTACAGTTTTCGCTAAAAATTCAGGAGTTAGTCCATCATCATCATCGAATTTAATAAAATATTCTCCCCGAGCAGCCGTAAAACCTGATCCCATATTTAAACTTCTACCAAGATTTTGGGGATGACGCAGATAAATTATTCTCGAATCCTGAAATGCTGCCACCACTTCTGGGGTATGATCAGAAGAACCATCATCACAAACAATTAACTCAAAATCTTCATAAGTCTGCCGCAAGACAGTATTAATCGAATAGGTGAGATAATCGGCGCGGTTATAGGTGGGAATACAAATAGTTACTTTCGGCATAATATTTTCAGTTATCAGTAATCAGTTATCAGTTATCAGTGGAGAGTGTTATAGCAGTTATCTTCATGGTGAGATAGGAAGTTTTCCTTTTGGGGAGTCGGTCGTCAATACCAAATTAGGTTATACTTCATCTTTACGAGAAACTCTATAAGTAAAAAGCAATCTCCTGTCTCCTGTGTCCTGTCTCGGAGTCTCCTCAAGCATTTTTACATTTTTGCAAAGGAATGTTAAGTTTTAGGGTATTGAATGAGTAACCTTGATAGCCATGGCTCCTAAAATAGCAGGGATTATCTGTACCCACAACCGCGATCACTACCTAGCAGCAGCGATCGATAGTCTTTTAGCGCAAACCTGCCCAGATTGTGAGATTTTAGTGGTTGATAACGCATCTACCGATAAAACCCGTCAAGTGGCCCAGTCACGTCTGGGAGATGGGCGGCTAAAATACGTTTACGAACCTATTTTAGGGCTATCTACCGCCAGAAATCGCGGGGCGAAGGAAACTAGAGCGCCGATTTTAGCCTATTTGGATGACGATGCGATCGCTAGTCGTCAATGGTTGCAAATTCTGTTAAATGCCTACGAAAATAACGAAAAACTGGCAGTAGCGGGGGGAAAAGTCACCTTAATTTGGCCGCAAGGCTACAGTCAACCCAATTGGTTATCCGATCAGTTAGCAGCGGGTTTAGGGGCTTTCGATTTGGGCGACAATGTGGTATATATCAGCCAAGCGAATTTAACTCCGCGAGGGGTTAATTACTCAATTCGGCGAGATTTCTTGGAGAAGATTGGCGGTTTTGACCCTAATTTGGGAAGAATTGGCAAAAAACTTCTATCTAACGAGGAATTATACACTACAGAACTGGCACTGGCCCAGGGATGGCAAGTGGGCTATTTTCCCGCAGCACTGGTGGAACACAATGTTGCCCCAGAAAGAATCAATCGTCAATGGTTTATGCGTCGCAGTTGGTGGCAAGGCATCAGCGAACACTACCGGGAAGAAGTGGCAGGAAGAACGGGATTGGCTCAATTTAGGCGAGGAGGTGAGCGTTTGGTGAGAGGATTGGTTAAATCTGTCAAATTTATCAATGATCCTGCTAAAAGCTTTGATAATCTTCTCTATGCCTATGGACAAATCGGTTATTTAAGCGAAGCCGCCAAGGCGATGTTAAACCCTCAAAAGTAAATTTTTGTAAATAAATGAGTAAAAAAGCGTTAATTTGTGGTATATCGGGGCAGGATGGAGCCTACCTAGCCGAATTACTGTTAAAAGCAGGCTATACAGTTTGTGGCACCTCCCGGGATGCCCAAATGTCATCTTTTAGTAACCTGAAACGTTTGGGAATCAAGGAACAGGTAAAACTAGAATCGATGGCACTGAACGACTTTCGCAGTGTCCTACAGGTCTTAATTAAAATTCAGCCGGATGAGGTCTATAATTTGGCTGGACAAAGTTCTGTGGGTTTATCTTTTGAGCAGCCAGTGGAAACCTTAGAAAGTATTGCCACGGGAACCTTAAATCTCTTAGAAGCAATTCGATTTACTGGAGCAAAAATTAAATTATATAATGCCGGATCGAGTGAATGTTTCGGGGATATCGGCGATAATTCTGCCGACGAAAATACCCCTTTTCGTCCTCGCAGTCCCTACGCTGTGGCTAAATCGGCGGCTTTTTGGGAAGTGGCTAATTATCGAGAAGCCTACGGAATTTTTGCCTGTTCAGGCATACTTTTCAATCATGAATCTCCCCTGCGTCCCGAGCGCTTTGTCACCCAAAAAATTATCGCTGCCGTGGCTAGAATTGCCCAGGGAAGTCCTGAAACTTTGCAACTAGGAAATATGGATATTCAAAGGGATTGGGGTTGGGCGCCGGAGTACGTTGAAGCGATGTATTTAATGCTGCAACAGGAGCAACCCGATGATTACGTCATTGCCACGGGAGAAAGTTCAAAACTAGAGGATTTTGTCGCCACAGCTTTTGCTACTGTGGGCTTAAATTGGCCAGATCATGTAATTTCCGATCGAAGTTTATTAAGACCAACAGATTTAGCCATTAGTCGTGGCAATCCCAACAAAGCTAAGGAAAAATTAGGTTGGCAAGCACAATACAAAATGACCGATATTGTCCGCATGATGGTAGAAAATCGTTTAGAAAAATAGCTATGAATATCTTAATGATTAGTTCCACCTTTCCCTATCCACCTAGCAAAGGAGGAACTCAGGGCAGAACTTTTAATTTACTCAAGCATCTCAGCAAAAATCATGATATTACTCTCATCGTTCAGCGTACTGCTGATGTCGGAGATGAGGAGGTAGAAAAGTTAGGTAACTTTGTTAGTAAATTGGTAGTTTTTCCCCGTCCTCAAGATGCCAAAACTGGAATAATTGCTAAACTGCAAAGATTAGCTCAATTCCTGGGAACGGGAACCCCTCCCAATGTACTTTTTGGCTATTCTCAAGAGATGCAGAACTGGATAGATAGGGCAGTTAAGAGTCAAAAATTCTCAGTAATTACCAGCGAACATAGTGTTAATGAAATTTATATTCGTCCCCAATGGCAACAGCAAATTAGGACAGTAATTGATGTGCATAGTTCCCTCTATCAAACCTGCAAAAGTCAATTAGAAATTGGGGTTTCTAGTCAAGAATTACGGGATCGTCTCTACCTTCCTCTCCTGCGTCGCTACGAACAAAAAACTGTGCAGAAATTCTCAAAAATTGTCGTCACCACCGATGAGGATCAAAAACAAATGGAAGAATTTGCCCCCAATGGAGAGATTTATTTAATTCCTAATGCAGTAGATTTAGATTTGTTTCCCTATCGTTCCCAGGATGCTGCGGGACATAATTTAGTGTTTATCGGTGGTTTAGATTATTGGGTTAATATCGATGCGGCCTGTTTTTTAGCTAGAGAAATTTTACCTCGTATTCAACTTACTTACCCCGATACTACTTTAACTCTAGTCGGTGCTAATCCATCCCTAGAAGTGCAAGAATTAACTAAGTTAAAAGGAGTGATTGTGACGGGACGAGTACCATCAATGACCACCTATCTTCATCAGGCAACTGTGGCAGTTATTCCCCTAAGAACGGGTTTTGGAATGAAGTTCAAAACCCTAGAATCCATGGCGGCGGGGGTGCCAGTGGTGGCCAGCGATCGAGGTTTAGAAGGATTAACAGTGGCAGGAAATAATGTTCCTATAGTAGCCTTAAGAGCTAATAGTATTGAGGAATATTGTACGGCGATTAGTAGTCTTTTTGAATCGGCAGAGTTGCGAGAAAAATTATCTAGAAATGCTCGCAAGTTAATCGAAGATAAATATACTTGGCAACAAGCAGCAGGTAAGTATGAACAAGTTTTAATTGCTGACATTTGTTAGGAAATTTCTCTAGTTTTTTGTCAATTAATATGCTATCAAATCAAATACCTGTAAAAATATCTGTTGTTGTTCCTCTGTATAACGAAGAAGAAAATATCGATGCTCTCTTTCGGCGACTTTTAGCAGTTTTAGAGGCACTAAATACCAGTTATGAGATTGTTTGCGTTAATGATGGGAGTCGTGACAATACTCTCAAAAATCTCGTGGAATATCATCAACGTTATCCACAAATTAAAGTAGTTAATTTATCCCGTAATTTTGGTAAAGATATCGCCATGTCAGCAGGAATTGATTATAGTCAAGGGATGGCAGTCATTCCTATTGATGCTGATTTACAAGATCCCCCCGAATTAATTGCCGAGATGATCGAAAAATGGCAGCAGGGTTATGATGTGGTTTATGCGTCCCGTCGGGTTAGAATTGGCGAAAGTTGGTTGAAACGTTTTACAGCAGAAGGTTTCTATCAAGTCATTAATAAATTAAGTCGCGTTCCTATTCCCCCTAATACGGGAGATTTTCGCTTGATTGATCGCCGAGTGGTAGAATCAATTAAAAAAATGCCCGAACGTCAAAGATTTATGAAAGGAATATTTGCTTGGGTGGGATATAAACAGACATCAATTTTATTCGATCGAGAACCCCGGTATCAAGGACAAACTAAATGGAATTACTGGAAATTATGGAATTTTGCCCTTGATGGTATTACCTCCTTTAGTTTTTTACCTCTGAAAGTCTGGACCTATGTAGGATTTATCATTGCATTTATTAGTCTTGTTTATGCTAGTTTTTTAATTCTCAGGACTATTATTTTAGGAATCGATGTACCTGGATACGCTTCTCTGATGGTTGCTGTCCTATTTTTAGGAGGAATTCAATTACTGACTCTTGGTATTATTGGCGAATATATTGGCAGGGTTTATGAGGAAGTCAAGGGTAGGCCACTTTATCTTGTTCGAGATTGTTATGGTTTTGAAAATAGGGAACAAGTTACTGATAAAATAACTTAAAATTAAGATATGACATGAGGAGAGTTAAATTTATGAATACCGAAGTTTTTCAGCAATTTTTTGCCTATTGTGTCGGTAGTTGGCAAACGGAAAGAACCTATCATTATCTAGCTGCTCAAGAAGTGGAACGTTCCCGTACTGAATTCCTCATTCAACCCCTCACCAGAGAGATTAAACAGAAAGTTCTGACAGATAATAACTATCCTGATATTGCGGATTTAGAAAGTATCCCCGGGTTTAATTTAGGTTTCTATACCATCTCGGAAAAAGGGGAAGAAGTGCGACAAAATCTTAATCTTTTATTTGTGGTTAAAGCAGAAAATAACGGTTATTTAGAAGGGGATTATCTTCGTGATCGCGCCTACGAAGAAGCAAGACCAATTATCTCCGCTTTTCGCTTTGATTCCACTACCAGAGAGTTATTAATGACCACCAATTATACTCGCAGTGTTTCCGTGGATTCAATTACTTTAATCAATCCAGACCTGCGAATTCGCAAAATTATTAACTATCAACGTCCCAAGGAGGGGGAACCCTTGGAAAAAGTTCTCTTGGTCGGTTTTGGAGTTGAGTGTAAAGTCAGTTAAAAAAATATTTCTTTCCCCCCCCTTGATTCTCCAGTCAGGGGGAGATTTTATAATAGGGTAACGATAGGATTAAGGAGCAAAAATAATGCTCAAAATCGGTCAACTTTCCCTAGAAAGTGGTGTTTCAATTAAAACGATTCGTTATTACGAGGAATTAGGACTAATTCAGTCCCCTGAGAGGACAGAGGGACAATTTCGCCTATTTACTCCCGATACTGTCCATCGCTTGCTGTTTGTCAAAAGATTACAATCTTTGGGTTTAAGTCTGCAAGAGATCCGCGAATGTTTAGTAATTCATGACCATGGTGAGTTACCCTGTGGAGATATTCAAGAAAAATTAATTAAACATATTGCTGAGATCGATCAACAAGTGGAACAATTGCTTTTATTGCGTCAACAATTAACCGAAACCCTGCAAGGATGGACGGATACACCAGTAAAAGACGATCAATTTATTTGCCCTAATCTCAAGGTTTAACTATCATGAAAAAGTTAATTTTATTGGTAACTGTAGCAATGATTTCTACTCCTGTCATTGCTCAACATTTACATCTTGATTCACCTCAAACTCAGACTTTACAAGCAATTCCTGATAATATACCAGCTTGGATGTATAACAAGCAACGTAATCATATTTATCCCCAAAGAGGGGTTTATAACAATGCCATTTATAATGTCAGAGATTTAGCTTTAGACTTGAATGCGATCGCTGTTGGTCATGCCTTTGCCTACGAAGATATCGTAACAGGAAAAGCGAAAGATTTAGAAACTAAGACATACCAAAAAATTAATTGGGTTTTAAAAAATCCGCCTAAATTTATGCCCGATGAGGGTAATATTTCCCCAACTTTTGGCAGAAAATACGGTGTTTTAGAACAGGTTTTCGAGTGGGCGCATATTTTCCATGCTCAAACCGTTGATGTTTTAGCCAGCAGCAAATTAACCAACAAGGAAAAAGAGGCGGAAATTGAAAAATTATATCAATTTTACTTGACAAAAGTTCCCTATGCGATTACGGGATTACCCATGAATATGGGTTATCTGGATTCCCAGCCTTATTCTAAAGCCTTTCGCCAGAAATATCCGAAAGTTAATGGCTTATTTTGGGGCTACCATTGGTTACAAGGAACAATGTATGACTTGCTCTATGAGAAGACGCTAGAAGAACAAAAACAAGCTTATAAACAGGTAGGAAAACAATACCATAGTCAGGAATTGTATCGCACCGATCGAGCTTTTATGCCGATGTTTGCCGAACTTAGTCCCAAGTTTGCCCGACGTTTTCCCGCAATATCTAACACCTTTGATAACCTGCATATGTTGCACGATATGGTTAATGATATTCTGGCATCAGCTTGGCTAACTCCCCAACAAAAAGACGAACAAATTACCCGCGCTATTTGGTTAGTAATGGCCGCTAATCATCAAGGAATGGCAGCAGGAAAAAATTATGGTGGTGAAGGACTACATGATCATCGTTTTGAGTCAGGAATTCCGGGTATGGGATTAATGCCAACAGATATTTCTCACGAAGGTCATAATCACGATAATCCTGATAATTCTGAGAAAAAACCTGATAATTCTCAGGGACATGAGGAAGAAGATCACCAACACCATAACCACGAAAATTACTCTCCAGAAAAACCTCCTAATACGGAGAAAAAACCTGATGACAGCAATGATCAAGAGGAACTGAAAAAATGAGAAGATTTTTATTAATTGCTGTGGGTTTAGTTGCCAGTTTTACTAATCCAGTTTTTGCCAACGATCATAACAATCTTGATTCCGGTCGTCCCCTTTCTTTTGATGATGCTGAAAGTCTTGGTTTTGGGGAACAATCGATAGAATTTGGAGGAAGTCTAGTCTTTCCTGAAAATAGTAATCTTGGGGGTGAGTTTGATATTGAATACCTCAACGGTATTATTCGCAATGGTCACATTATTATCGGCATCGATCCGCAAGTGGGAGGACGAGTTAATAGTGATGATACGGATTTTGATGTGGGAAATTTATCTGTAGGTTTTTTCTATAATTTCAATCGAGAATACGATAATGTTCCCGCTTTTGCCATTCGTACCGATTTAGGATTACCGACGGGAAATAATGCTAGGGGATTAGATTTTCGTCTGCGGGGAATTGCTAGTAAAACTGTTGGTCAATTCGATCGCGTGCATCTTAATCTCGATTTAAACATAAAAACTGACCCCGATAACGGCGATCGAGCTTTTTCCCCGGCAGCAATTCTCGGTTATTCGCGACCGATTGGTTATCCGAAACGTTTTGATCGCACTTTTTTAGCAGAATTGGGCGTAATTACCGGCGATAATAGTAATGGTGGCGTTTTAATTCGCACTGGTATGGGAATTCGTCAGCAAATTAATCGCCAAGGTGTGATCGATTGGGGTATCGAGGGAGATATTGCCACTAATGGCAATGATCAAAGTCAATTAAAGCTAAAAATCGGTTATTCTTTCGGATTTTAGGATTTTTCCCTAGCCTGCTCTTAAAAGCTAAAATAGATGAAGTAAGCTAAACGGCTTTTACTTCGGATCACCGATATAGACTCCAAAAGGGTTATAGCTATTGGATCATGCAGGTTAAGTGCCGTTTAGCTTATAACTTAAATTTTGGTTTGACTGGGAGTACGAGGGGGTTTGGACGTCCACATCTTCTCATCCCTGAAAACAACAGGGATATCTGATCAGTTGTCCGCAGGTAGCGACTCCCTATTCTCAGCTTCGTACCTCATCATTAGGATAACTGCTAGAGAAAAAAGGCTGTAAATCTGTTGTCATTCCCTTTTAAGTCGCAAAAAAGCTCTTTAACCGTTGTCGCAGCCAAGAGACGGGATTTTTCAGGTCTTCCGAGTCTAAAAGCCCCATTTCTCCCAATTTCTGCTGACATTCGCGCAATTCCTCTTGACGTTGGGTGAGTGCCTGAGTGAATTCCTCCGCTAGAGCCGGATAAGTAGTGATAAGATGCTGAAACCCCTGACGATCGAGCAAAAATAACAAGGTTTCCCCCACTGCTTGCATAGTGGTGGGATAGGGAACCTCTAATATTAACGGTAATTCCCCAAAATATTGACCTTTATTAAAAGTAAAAATTTTACGACTGATTTTATCGTTTTCATAAAAAGCATCCACTTGTCCCTGCAAAACAATACAGAAATAATTAGCTCTTTCTCCCTGTCTAATTAAAATATCCCCGTCCTGGAGATGTTTACGACAACCCATTTCAATTAATACACGCAATTGCAGATCGTTAAAATGTTTAAAGTAACTCACCTCCAATAACATTTCTTTTAACGATAGCGGTTTTGAAGGTTTAACTATCTCCTGATCCTGTTCCTTAACTGCCTCAAAACTGTCGGTATTATGCAACCATAACTCTCGCTGGGGAAAAGGAATCGTTATGCCCCGATGACGCAGATTATGCTCGATAATGAAGTGTAGGGAACTTCTCAGAAAAACGGCCTGTTCGACTTTTTCCACCCATACCCACAACTCAAAATTTAAAGCACTATCACCAAAACCGTTAAAAATCACCTTGGGAAGCGGATTAAAGGCAATTTCTCCCGACATATAGGCTGATTGCAGCAGAATTTCCGTTACTATCAAAGGATCCGTACCGTAGGCAACTCCCACCGGTACAATGACTCGAATGCGCGAGTCGGTATAATGCCAATTCTGGACGCGATTGCTAGTTAGGATTGTGTTAGGAACGATTAACTCTGCACCATCAACAGTGCGAATGGTGGTGGAACGAATCGATATTTCCCGGATATAACCCTTTGTTTGCTCAAATTCGATAAAATCGCCCACTTTTAACTTGCGTTCCACCAACAAAGTTAAACCACTGGTGAGATTTTTGGTTAACTCCTGCAAACCGAAACCGATACCCACCCCCAAACCACCGGCTAAAACAGCGATCGAAGCGAGATTGAATCCAGTCAATTGTAGGGCGATAATATAACCAAAAGCCCCAAAAGCAAAACTAGCCAGAGTTGCGATCGCTTCTCGATTACCCTCATCAAAACCGATACTTTTCAGCAGACGATTTTTTAGTAAACTTTTAAAAGCGATCGTCAGACAGGTGACAAGAATAAACAGTACAAGAGTACCAATAATCCAACCGAGAGTGATGGACACACCCCCAGCGCGCCAAAGGGGAGTGTAAAAAAAGGGCGTTAACCAAGCTGAGGGAGAGAAAGTCATCGCTAAAGTTTAGATTTGATAGGGATTACCCAAGCGATCCACAAAAACATTGTAATCTAAGGGTAAACGCCCCGGATTAAGCCGTGGTTCCGCCGCGTAACCGATGGGAACGACAACAGCGATCGCCAGATGGGGATGATCGGCAGCACCAATGACAGCTTTTACCTTGTCCTCGATCCAACCGTTGAGAAAACAACTAGATAAACCGAGACTTTCGGCAGCCAAAACCAGATGAGTAGCGGCGATCATGGCATCTTTAATCGCGTATTCCCGGGTTTTTTCGCCCAAATCCCTGTGAAATCCCGGGATTGCCTGTTGAAAATATTTTACCGTGCCTTCGTTCCAGGCACCTGTACTGAGAGCCTGTTCATAG
The DNA here is from genome assembly GCF_007095585.1 of Microcystis sp. M_OC_Ca_00000000_C217Col. NCBI lineage: Bacteria > Bacillati > Cyanobacteriota > Cyanophyceae > Chroococcales > Microcystaceae > Microcystis > Microcystis sp. M_OC_Ca_00000000_C217Col. The sequence goes on along the minus strand of NZ_SFBV01000026.1, from coordinate 32,638 downwards.
ATGGGGGTTAGATCTCCTCCTCCTGCGGCAGCATCGGCAGCGAAAACAAAAGTAACCGGCGCTTGGATAATTTGCTTTTGTCCCCAAGCGGCCTCGGCTAAAGCGGCCTTTTGTGCCTCATCTTGTACTAAAATAATTCGCCAATCTTGGATGTTGAAACTACTAGGTGCGGCAACGGTTAATTCTACTAGGGTTTTCAGCAGTTCTGGGGCGATCGGATCGGTGGTAAAATTTTTAATAGAACGACGTTGATTGATCGCCGTGGGAACATCGAGAGGCAAGGTCATAAAGTCAATGGATTGAGTTACATATTCCTAATTATTATAGGGTCAAGCTATCAGCCTCAGACTTCGGTGTGACAAAACAGAAATGGGGTGCATCTCACATTTGCAGAAATACCGACAATCAGCAATTATCAGTGACTTAAATGATGACAAATGTATCAGCAGCTGTCTGTAAGCATCCCACCGAAAAACTAATGCGCTCCAGCTTTTGGGGGGTAGAACCCACCAAAAGCTGGGATTGAGTGATAAAATCGCAAGTAATGCCCAATTTTAAAAGAGAGTTTCCCCTGAAAAATCCCAACTTAGTAGATTGACAAAAATGAGATGCACCCACAGAAATAGTAAAACATCAGGATTAAATTGTGGCAGTCAGGAAAAGATCCACTATACTGTTAGACTTAAACAGGTCATAACCCAATGACCATCTAGCTATAATCATGTCACCGCCACAAAAATCATTTTATGCGTTCTGAGCCGGAACCGAGCGACACCCTCACCACTGCCACCGTCAATATGGGCGATCAAAATACCGATATCAAGCCAATTTTAGCTTTAAAAGAGTTGGTAGCCAGTTTATATCGCGAACAAAACAAAGTTCAAAATCTCTTAAGTTCCCTCGGTTTTGCCCTGCGGAGTTTCAATAATTTAAACCAATTCCTCGATCTTACCCCCCTGATGGCCGCACGAGTGGCAGATGCAGAAGGAGGGGCGTTGATTTTGAGCAAAAATAACGGTCAAGTGGCGCTTGATCAACTGCATTGCCAAGATAATCAAATTAATGGGGAACTACGCCGACAATTAGAGGCAATTATCCGACAATTAAACCAAGAAGCGGCACTTGAGAATAAAAATAATCGATCGGTTCTCGATAGTCTCGACCATAAAATCCGGCAAACTCTCGGACAGGGTACGCAGGTTTATAGTACACCTGTTTTGGTAAAAAATAGTGAGCGGGGACGTTTATACGTTTTCAGTCGCGATCCCGATTATGGTTGGACCCCCACCCGTCGTAAACTGCTGCAGCTAGTGGCCGATCAAACGGCGGTGGCTATAGCTAATAATGAATTAACGATCGAATTACGGGCCAAGGAACGTCAGGATCGAGAGTTAGAAATCGCTTCCGAAATCCAAAATCGTCTTTTACCCCGGCAATGTCCGAAAATTCAGGGGGTAGAATTGGCAGCCCACTGCAAAACGGCTAATCGCGTTGGTGGCGACTATTATGATTTTATCCCCTGCAACTACGATCAATTTAAACCGGCAACGGAGGCGGAAAGGGAAGCCAGTACCGCTCCTTGGAGTATAGTCATCGGTGATGTCATGGGTAAAGGTGTCCCAGCAGGATTATTGATGACCATGACCCGGGGAATGTTGCGAGCGGAAGTGTTAAATCGTCACTCCCCGGCCCAGATTTTGCGTCATCTCAATCGGGTTATGTATGCCGATCTCGATAATTCTCATCGTTTCGTGACATTATTTTATTCCGAGTATGATCCCCTGACGCGCCGTCTTGGCTACAGTAATGCTGCCCATTATCCCACCCTCTGGTGGCGGGCTAAACGGGGAGAGTTAGAGCCTCTCGACACGGAAGGGACATTAGTTGGTTTAGAGGCCGATTCTATCTATGATGATGCCCAAGTGCAATTAGAAGCGGGAGATACGCTGATCTATTACACCGATGGCTTTACCGATGCAGTCAACTCGAAAGGGGAAAGATTTGATCAGAAAAATTGGCTATCGGCAGTTAAAGAAGCCTGTCAACAGTACACCGATCCCGAACAGATTCTAGAATATTTATTTGGAAAAGTGGCCGCTTTTACTGGGTTGGGAAATGACAGTAGCGACGATATGACTTTAGTAGTTATGCGAGTGAAATCGGAGGAATAAATTATCATTACCTAGCTCATAAATTAGCCTAATTCGGCTCTTGCCAAGGAGCAAATAAAGGCAATAAAGCTAACCCAGGTAAAGCGGCAATTACCGTGATTAAAAAGAACCACTGCCAACCGATTGCCTCGGCTAAAACTCCGGCGGGAGCTACTAAAATATCGCGACTAAAGGCCATTAAACTCGATAAAAGGGCGAACTGAGTAGCGGTAAAACGAGCATTGCAAAGACTCATTAAAAAAGCCACAAAAGCGGCAGTGCCTAAGCCGCCGCAGAAGTTTTCAATATTAATAGCTAAGACCATAAAAGGATAATTTTGCCCTAAATTTGCTAAAATAAAATAGGCTAAATTACTAATAGCTTGCAAGCCGCCAAAAATCCAGAGCGATCGATTAATTCCCCAACGACTTAACAGGGAACCACCTAATAAAACTCCCACCATAGTTGCTATCATGCCCATGCCCCCTTGGATCGCCCCGATATCGGTTTGACTGAAACCAGTTTTTAAGAGAAAAGGAGTCACCATATTATTAACTAAAGCATCCCCTAAACGATAGAGAACAATAAAGGCGAGAATACCGATTCCTTGACCGAATCGATAGCGTTGAAAAAACTCTTGGAAAGGCAACCAAACTGCCTCTAAAAGAGTTTGAGGAGTATCATCTCTAGGGGGAGTAGCTGGGGCGAAAAAAGACCAAATAATCGTTAAAGCCATCAATCCAGCTAGGAAAAGATAGACGAGAGGCCAGGGAAAGAGATCGGCTAAAATTAAAGCGATCGAACCAGTTAAAATTAAAGCCAAACGATAACCTAAAACCCCGATCGCCACCCCAGCACCCATCTCCCATTTTTCTAAAATATCTGTGCGATAGGCATCATAGGCAATATCTTGGCTGGCACTAAAAAAAGCGATCAGTAAAGCATTAATTGCCAATAATTCTAAAGATCGTTGCGGTTGTTGAAAAGCCATGAAACCAATCGCTAAAGTTAAACAAATTTGAGCGATTAAAATCCAGCCGCGACGACGACCAAGCAGCGGGGGAAGATAGCGATCGAGTAAGGGAGACCAAAGAAATTTAAGAGAGTAGGGGAGAGCGACTAAACTAAATAAACCGATCGATTTCAGATCAACTCCTTCGGTGGTCATCCAAGCTTGCAGGGTGCGACTGGTGAGCAACAAGGGCAATCCAGAAGCGAAACCTAAGAATAACAAAGCCGCCATTTTTTGACTGCGGAACACTTGCAAATAAGCGGAAATTTCTTTGATCATAGAGGGGGGTAGGAGGATAGATTAGATTAAAGAATATAGTTAATTGACCCAAAAAGAAAGAAATTAGTTCTGACCGGCATCGTCCCATCTTAACCATAGCCCGGCGATCAAAAAAAATTCCCGAAAAATAGCGGTCTTTCCCCCAACTGGGGCTATAGGCAGTAGAATGGATGAGATTTTGATTCAGTAGTCTTGAAAAATTGCGGTATTCTCCTTAAGATAGATGCTTGATTCTCCCAACTAGCTCCTACCCCTATTTACCTTTCCCAGATAAGGACTGCCATCCCCACCTTCCCTGCCGACTCCTGTGATTAAAGTGGACTCCTGTTTTATCTCATACCTATTGTCTAATCCCTCCGACTCGGAAGCGACCGGTGACAATGCCACCATTACCATCGAGGTGCGTTTGGCCCAAAGCCAAGATCTCAAAAGCTTGGCGGAAATTCTCACCGATAGTTTTTTCCCCACGGCCAATTATTGGTCTTTTCTGCGTCCTATCTTTAAATTGGGCATTTACGAGGACTTACGGGGACGATTGCGCGCCGATACCCCTTACTATCACTGTCTGGTAGTCAGTCAAACCAGCGTCACGGCTGCGGGTTCTCAGGAAATTATTGTCGCTACGGCGGAAATCGGCTTAAAATCCAGTTCTTTTTTAGCTGTTCCCATTCCTTATATCTCTAATTTAGCCGTTAGTCCCGATCGCCGGCGTGCCGGTCTGGCCCGGAGATTGCTGCTCAAGTGTGAACAGATCGCTAGAGAATGGGGTTTTGAGGAACTTTCCCTCCATGTTCTCGATAATAATCTAGCGGCCCAGTCACTGTACTCAAGTAGCGGTTATCGTCTGCAAAAAACCGACGGTTGGTTGAGCAATTGGTTATTTAATCGACCACAAAAGTTATTTCTGCACAAGAAAATCAGCCAATGAGGAGATAGGAGATAGGAGATAGGAGACTCCGAGACAGGTTTTAGGTGTTGGGGGTTGGAGTTTTGGGGTTTTGGGGTTTTGGGGTTTTAGTTCAATTTCCCCACTTCCCCATTTCCCCACTTCCCCACACCCCACACCCCACTTCCCCGCTCCCACGAAACAAACCCTAGATATTTCGACAAAATTGCGATGCAGAACAATTATAAGGAAAAATTCTGCTATATTATCTGCTAACTCTCTAGAAAACCCACTTAGTTTAATAATCTTTTCCGGGTATCTGAGAAAAAAAATAGTTCATCTCTTTAAAATATGGTTTTAGGGAGATATTTAGTGACCGTGTGAGGCAATTTGTGGTTAATAAGACAAAATCAAGGCTTAAAAGCGGAAAATCAAGCAAATTAGCGGCTAAACCTGTTAAAAAGCGGCGATTGTCCGGTAAATGGTTCCTGACAGCCCTAGGCTTAACCGGCTGCGCCCTAGTTTCCGCTACGGCCGGCGCTATGTTGGCTGTGTCTCTCTCCTCCACACCTTTGCGACAAGCTGCTCTCAGTCCCCAAGAAGCCGCCGCTTTTAACAATCAGCAGGCCATATCCTATCAAAATCTGCAACTTCCCGCCCTCAACCGTCCCGTTAATATTCTGGTAGTTGGGGCTAAAGTGTTGACATCCGATGTCAAGGAGGCACAAACCCCAGATTTGGGTTATCATGCCCCGGTTAATTCCTTAGATGGTTTAACCGATACCATGCTGTTACTGCGTTTTGACCCCCAAAGACAGAAGTTAACCATGCTTTCCATCCCCCGGGATACCCGCACCGATATCGAGGGTTATGGGGAGAAAAAAATCAATGAAGCTAACGCCCTTGGTGGACCTGCTTTAACGGCGGAAACGGTTAGTCATCTTTTGGACGGAGTGGCTATCGATCGCTATATTCGCATTAATGTGCAGGGTGTGGAAAAATTAATTGATGCTTTGGGGGGGGTGACGGTATATGTTCCCAAAGACATGAAGTACAAAGATTTTAGTCAACACCTCTACATTGACCTGAAAAAAGGGGAACAACACCTTAACGGCGAGAAATTCCTCCAGTTTGCCCGTTTTCGTTACGATGCTAACGGCGATATCGGTCGTATCCAACGACAACAGCAATTAATGCGGTCTTTAGTGGAACAAACCCTAAAACCAGCAACTTTATTGAAAATTCCCGATATTATTAAGGTTATCCGCACTCATATCGATACTAATCTCAGTTTAGAGGAGTTACTCGCTCTAGCCGGTTTTGCCTCCAAAACTCAGCGCGCTGATGTGCAAATGCTACTGCTACCCGGAGACTTTAATGGTGATGGTCGGCAGGGGATCAGTTATTGGCTACCCAATCAAAGTAAAATTCAAGAGCTAGTGGCTCAACATTTTAACCACGGCTCTTTTATGGCTGACATCGAAGAAACCACGCAACCGACTCGCATAGCTGTGGAAGATAGCACCGATAATCCAGAAGCGGTGCAAACTCTAGTCAGATATCTGCGCTCATTGGGTTATGAAAATGTTTTTGTCTCTAAGTCTTCATCGCCAATTCTAGAAACTACCAAAATTATTGCTCAAAAAGGGGATAATTCCCTGGCTGCTGCCCTACATAATAGCCTTGGTGTCGGGGAAGTTTTGGTGGAAAGTACGGGGAATCTCGCTTCTGATGTGACGATTAAAATCGGTCAAGATTGGCAAGAAAAATCGGCTAATCTTTCTGAGCCATCCCTAGGCAACTAAGAAAAAAATCAAGTTTATCTGGGTTATTTATTAGCGTTGGGTTTCATGCTTCAACCCAACCTACGTTCTCAGAGAAAAATCAAGTTTATCTGGGTTATTTATTAGCCAAAGTTTGACAAAAATCTTGGTGTTCTTGACTAGCTATTCCTTGCTGTAACATTGCCAAAACTTCGGCTAAATTACCCGATAATAAAGCATTTTTATCTAGCCATAATCCAGGGAAGACTTGGGAGCAAAAGATGTTATTTTGATTTGATTCTAGGGGCAAATATTCCCCGTCAGTTAAGCGAAACCAATCCAATTGAGCATCATAAACTCGCCAGATAATATACTCTTGTACTCCATGGTGACGATAAACTTTGAGTTTTTCGTGTAAATCGTAGGAAGCAGTAGAAGCGGCAATTTCTACGATTAATTCCGGCGCGCCTTCTACATAATCATCTTCACTAATGCTTGATTGTCCACTGGTTTCTATTCTTAATAAAGCATCTGGTTGTGGTTGATTATCCCCATCCAGTCGCACAGTAGTATTATCCAGTGTTTCTACTCCCGGTGTCGCCACTTCGTAGGCAGTTAACCAACCGATAATATTAGCGTGGGGTTTACCGTGGTTTTTGGCTCTCACTGCGGCTGCCATATAAACAACTCCTGCGATTAATTCAGCTTTTTTTAGCTGTGTCATTGCTTGATAACGGCGCTCGAATTCAGGACGAGTTAATCTATCGCCATTTTCGAGAGGGGGAATAATATGGGGGGAAACTGTGTTAGTCGATAGCATAATTTTTGGCTCATCAAGAAACTACTATCAAGGCTTAAGTTTTCTTACCAAACTCAGTTAATTTATCGATTGGGTTCAGCTGGGTATCGAGAACATCGAAGATATCCTATACTTATTTTACAGCGTTTCTCATCATTTACCTGGAACCTTGCGCCATGTTTGCCTTAGTTTCACTAGATAAAATCGAGCTACCGGCGGGATCCTTAGTGAGATTACCTGCCACTTGGCTAGATTATCAAACTTTGTCTCGGCAAAGGGGCGACAATTCTCAGCCTAAAATCAAATATCACAATGGAGAAGTCTTGCTTATGTCTCCACTTCCTAAGCATGGACGTGATGCCCATTTAATTGCTAATATTATCATCACCTTATTGGATTATCTGGGGCGTGAGTACGAGGCTTTTACTCCCGTAACCATGGCATTACCAGAAACAAGTGGTATTGAACCAGATTATAGTTTTTATATTGACCATTGGCCGGCTATAGCAGGGAAAGCCAGAATTGACTGGGTAAATGATCCTCCTCCCGATTTAGTATTAGAAATTGATGTCACCAGTTACTCGAATGTGGATGATTATCTGCCTTATCAAGTGCCTGAAATTTGGTTGTATCGTCAGAAAAATCTCTATATTTATTGGCTAGATAATCAAGAGTATATCCCTCGCCATCAAAGTCAATATTTTCCTAACTTTAACCTACAAAATCTAGTTTCTTTCTGTGGAGAAATTGCCGACAATCGCAATAGTAGTATGGCAATTCGTCAACTAAAACAACATCTCGAAGATTTTTATAAGTAGGGAGGCACAATTATTTGTAGGATGGGTTAGCGGTAGCGTAACATGAGCGGACGTTGGGTTTCATGCTTCAACCCAACCTACGTTCATCTTATATTTAATTCCACTTTGTACCTCATCATTAAGATAACTGCTATAACCATGAATAATTTTAAAATACTGCTCATCGGCTACGGTAATACTTTAAGAAATGATGACGGAGTGGGAGTGAGAATAGCCGAAATTATTGCCGGGGAGAATTGGCCTCATGTGCAAGTTATCGCTACCCATCAATTGACTCCTGAGTTAGCAGCCGATATAGCTGATGCTTCCCTAGTTATTTTTGTTGATGCAGTATTATCTAGTCAAACCGATATCCGGATAGAAAAATTAGCGGCAGTTACCGAATGGAATAATTTCGGTCATGCAGAAAGTCCCGCTTCTTTATTAGCATTAACTCAAGCAATTTATCAACAAACTCCCAGGGCCTGGGGAATATTTATTCCTGCTATTAACTGTGAATTTGGTGAAGAATTATCAACAATAACTCAAAAGGGCTTGACAAATGCGATTAAAGCTATTAGGAAAATTATTACTTCTGAGGATTTGACTGAATACCAAAAGCAGGACTTTGATAATCTTCCGGCAGATAATTTTCAGGAATAGTGCTGTGATTGCCATCCCGGAGAGCCTTGTAGTGAGGAGACATAATTTCGATACCGACTTCGTTACATTTATCCTGAATATTTTGGTGTAATTCAGAATAAATATACACCATTTTGTTAGGATGATCGGTGTAGGCATTTAGCTGATAGCTGACATAAAAATCATCGAGACTGGTTTGCAAGACAAAAGGAGCAGGTTCTGAGACAATAAATTGGGTGGCTAAGGCTGCTTCTTTCAGAGTTGCGTGAACCTTACGCCAAGGTAAATCATAACCGAGAGTGACTGTGGTTTGCAAAATTAAAGGCTGTTTGAATTCCCTTTGAGAGACACTAAAGTTAATCACATTGGTGTTTAACAGCGATGAATTAGGAATCGTGATAATTCTATTAGCCGGTGTGCGAATACGGGTGACTAATAATCCTTTTTCAATCACATCTCCAATAACATCACCAATAGAAATTTTATCTCCTAGTTGAAAAGAGCGGGTATAGATGAGGATAATTCCTCCTACCACGTTAGCGATAGCAGAGGTGGAACCCAAGGAAAATAGCACCCCTAAAAATACCGACACCCCCTGAAAAGCAGGAGAATTAAATCCGGGTAGATAGGGAAAAGCGATGACTATAGCTAAGGCAATTATCAGCAGTGACAGTAAATTATAGGTTGGGTTTGCCCAATCGGGATAGAAACCATGGATTACTAAATTTTCTCTTGCCAAGGCGGTGAAAAATGGTTTAATCGCTCTCAACAGATAGTGAGTTATAAAAACAATTAGCAGTATAATAAAAATATTGGGTAAATATTTTGCTATCTCTTGGGAAAAAACTTCCAAAGCACGAAAAAAGTATTGCAGAAAACCATCACCAAATTTTCTAGTCCAGGGAAAAAGACGAAGGACAAAAGTTAAATAAAAATAGAGAATAGTTAAAATAATTAGAGTGCGGATAAATTGCAAAATTCTTAGGGAAAAAATTCCTATTGTCCTAGAACTAATAATCTCAAAATTTTGGAATCCGACCCCAGGAACTAGGGAGGTGATTAATCTCTGAATCTGGGGAAAACCCCGCGAAGATATAAAAATCATCACCCAGAAAATTAAGACCGTGGACAGGGTAGCACTTACCGTCAAAACTGCATCTTTTAAGAGGTTATCTGGTTGACGTTCTTGACGATAACGGACAATGGCCGCTTTAATCTTTGCTAAAGCTCGTTCGGCCAATACTTCTTGACTTACCGCGTGTAATTTGGCATCTTTAGAAGTAATAGTAGCAATAACCGTATCTCCCAAAATAATCGAAGGGTTTTTGTCTTCAGGATCGATTTTTATGGTTAAATCTTCAGGAGAAAGAGCATCGTCATCGGCAATTTTTTCAATTCTAGCTGTAATCGATTTCGCTCTTTCTTGCGCTGAAAAAGAACCTATTCCCTGCCGAATCGTAAAAAGTTCTTGATTATCAAGCATGACGGGAAAAACTTCTCCCAAAGTTTCCAGGGGTGTTTCCTGTCCTTGTTTAGCAGGATTATTCTGGGCTGCTATCATGAGGATGGGGGATAAAGTCAGTAACAAAACTAAACAAAACAGCCCTAGGTAACGCCAGATTTTTTTCATCTTCTAAGCCACAATTGCACAGGAGCGATCGAGTTTAATACCTCTTTTTTTCATCGTAGCATGGAATAGTTCTGTGGATAACACCTGTTCCACGGGATAAATCCCGGCTTTTTGGAGTTTTGCCCCTAAGATTAATTCTGCCACGCTGCCAGTTCCCCAGCCAGCTGCTTGAGCAGTGTTCTCGTGAACCATAGTTGCTTGATAAACTGCTTTTTGCTGCCCTTGCCATCCGGCGACTTTTGCTAACATTGCTACCCCAATTCCCGAAAATTTATCGGTTACTTCTGTCATGCGATAACTAACTTGGGAAAAAAACTCGATTCCCCGAGAACTTTCTACCCAAGCATCGGGAAAAATATGGGCAGTAATCCAAGTTAAATGATTATAAAAATCGGGAATAGAACCAAATTTTGTGATCACATTTTGCACTGGAAAAGATTCAGCAAAAGTATAGGTTTCTGGCATATCAAACCAATAAACACCAGTTTTACCCAAAGGAGCGGGAAAGTCAATTACTTCTCTAGCAGTATAGGGTTCAATCTCTTGCCATTTTCCCTCAATCCAAGCTAAAAAAGGCTTTTTTAAACCGAGAAAAGTTGTCCGCATCACAGTTAATCCCGCACCTCCTGAACCGGCTACGGCATAATTTAAACGGATCGTTTCTACCCTATCTAACTGTTCGACTCCCTCTCGCACTATACTATTAGAAATACCGGGGAAAATTCCCGTATTAACCACGGCAGTTATTCCCGCTTTTATCGCTAATTCTCGATAGGGGATTAACTTTTGATAAAAAGAACGATGATCACTAACATCAATATAATTGACTTTTTCTTCGATGCAAATTTTTACTACCCTGCCATCGCGATAATGAAAGGGACCAGCACAATGAATAACTAAATCACTCTTTTTAATTGCCTGTCTAAGCTTGTCTATTTCTTCTAAATCTAAAGCCAAAAACTGCATTCTTGGCAGTAATTTAATCGCTTTTTCCTTGCGTCCTGTGATAATAATTTTAGCTGCAGTATGATTAATAATATCTAGGGCGACACTTTGACCAATGCGACCAGTGCCACCTAAAATTAAAACAGTTTTTTCCATGGCAACTATTAATAATGTTTGCCCTAGTATAGCATCCTCTTGGCAAGTTTCCCTATTTTCCAAGATGCAAATTTTAGAATAATCCCAACTTATTTAATGCGTCCGAGGGGCAAGAAAATGGTTAAAATCTCACCTTCTTCGGGTTTTTCACGCACAATAAATTTACCTCCCAAAGCTTGAAAAAGGTTTTTAGTTACCTTCATATTCAGACTTAAACTACCGGTTTCTGGTTGAAACATTAGGACTTTTCCCAAAGCTTTGAGGGTAAGATTAGGTGATTTTATTTGAGTTTGAAACTGCATTTTTAATTGATTTCCTGCCGTTGATATATGTACTTGCAACAGGCCACCACTAGCCATACTGCGAGTACATTTTTCCACGACTCCATTTAACATTTGATCCAATAAATTCGGATCACTAATTACCGAAGGCAATTTTTTCGGTACATTAACTTCTAAATTGACATTGCGCCTTTTAGCTTGTTTTTGCCACCGGGGAATACTATCTTGAAAGACTTTTTCTAGAGCAATTGGAATTAATTGAATCGGTTTATCCCCCAGAGGATTAATACCCAATTCTGCGGCTCGGAAAATTAATTCCATGCGCTGAATTTGTTCACTACATTCTAAATCGATTGTTTCTAAATATTTCTGCACATCTTCCGTTACTTTTGCCCGTTTTAACAATAATCTGGTAATGGTGCGAATGGTGGTTAAAGGGGTGCGAATTTCGTGGGTTAAAGCGCGCAATAATTCCAAATCACAACCCGATTCTAAATTAGAATTATCTTCCTTTGGCGGAGTGATTTCGGCATTGATAGGCGATTTCGTTTTTTTCAGGTCTAAGTTAGACTGGTCGGGTAAATTTTGCAGTAATTGGCGACTAAATTGGCTAACTAGACGATAATCCGGCGAGGGACTGCCATTAGCCTCGATAATTGCCTCTAAAGTCTCGATTTGCGGATAACGCAGATTAACTAATCGTTGCCGCAACTGCTGCCAAGCTTGCTGAGTGAGGACGGGATCAAAGGAAAATTGAAAAGAGGATAAACCCCACTGATCTTCGCCTAAAACCAGCAAAAGAGCGAAACTTTCGCTAAAAACCAGACAAAATCTTTCATTAGCAATCGGATCCGTTGGCAAGAGAGGCAATTCATGAATCTCTGTCGGGGAAATATCGGCGGCGGATTTTTCCTGAGAAGGCAATTGCAAACCCAGCCATGGTAAATGTTTTAAAGCTTTAACGGTGAAAACACCGAATTTAAAACCCGTTAAAGCCTTGCTTTCTCTGACTAAAGCCGTCGGACCGGAGAGAATTAAACCCCGACCGGCGGCAGCATTATTTTGGTTTTGTAATAAGATATTTTCTAAAGCGGCGATCGCTGCGAACCATTCACTTTCCGCTTTTAGATGCGATCGCTTGAGCCATTCTGATAAATTAGGATAAAAAGCATTGGGGGTGAAAGTTTCCCGGTCCTGATGGTCAGTCGGCGGGAAAATATCGCTTAATTTCGGTAAAGACCCCTTTAACATCGTCTTCATCACTGACTAGATACAAATTCCTTAACTAGAATAGTACCCCCGTCAATGCTCATCCCATAACGGTAAAACCGAACTCTATTGGCAGTGATATCCGCGTTTTGATAACAGTTATCTTAATGGTGAGGTACAAAGTTTTACTTTTGGGGAGTCGGTAGTCGATAGCAAATTAGGTTACACTTCATCGAGGATGATCAGAAAGGCTGTATCAGTTATCAGATGTGAGTTTTCAGTTTGCTGATCATATTTTTCTCTGATCCAGAGAACTTTTGGGCTCCCAAAGGGATAAGAATAGGAAAGTGTGGAGAATCCTCCCATAATCGCTACAATTTTTCTAGAGGCTAAATGTTGCCCTCATTTAAGTTCTTTTGTACTCATTAAAAACCATGAAAATTCTTCACGGTACTTGGATTCCTCAATCAACGGACGAATTTATTCAGAAGGGTAGCTTTTATCTTTGGGGAGAAACTAGCACCCCGAAAAAGAGTCGCACCACTGCCGATAATTATCATCCTTTTCAGTTAAGCAAAGAAGAATTAACTAGCTTCCTTACCGGAGAGTTAGGAATAGTTCAATCGAATTATAATCCTCTTAGTCGGCAATTTGTCCCCCGCTACTTTCTTTTACCTAGCCAGGATAATCAACCTTTACCTTCCTTAGAATTACTGCGTTATCTAGAAAAAGAACCCCCAGAAAATAGCCAATGGCAATCTTGGCAAATTGATTGTTATCCCCTTAATCCTGTACTTAAACTGCTCAATGATCTGCACTTTATCTGTCTTTACAACTCCTCAGAGATTCAGTTAGGTGCAGATTTACTTTTTTGGTATCACTACAGTCAAGCTTTTAAAGAAATAATTCTCAAAGATAACTATATTCCTGCCTTTAAATATCGAGAATTAGCTACAAATAACCAGAAAACCGCTAACTTTGCCATCTACCCTCTTTGGGAAATTATATCAGCAACCTACGAAACCAATCTCGATCACTATCTCGAATATCTTCCCCGCATTTGTCTTGCTGGTGCTGAAAATCCCCATGCTTCACCACAATTATACGATCCCAAAACCCTACTCCGGCACTTCTCCGAATGTCTCCTCAATGAAATTGTCACTAATACGGCAATTCCTGCCAGTTTTGATAAAAAAATTGGCGAGACAATTATAGGTGACTGCCTCTCTGTGACTAAAGCTGCTGGATTTCTGCAAACTGCCGCTGCCTTAGAAAAATATCAACAGTGGCAAACTTGGAGACAGCAATTACTAGGAGACCAAAATATATCTAGTTTTAGCCTTGGTTTTAAACTAACGGAAGCGCCAGAAGATAATATTGAACAGTGGCAAATTACCTTTATCCTCATCTCTAAACAAGACCCCTCCCTGCGATTAGAATTAGACGAATATTGGTATGCAGTCCCCGATACTAGAACAAGCATACAAGCGCATTTTGGTCAAGATTTAGACAAAAATATTTTACTAAGTTTGGGTTATGCTGCCCGTATTTATCCCACCATTTGGCAAGGATTAGAAACGGATAAACCGACGGGATTTTCTCTAAACCTTACAGAAGCTTTTACTTTCTTAAAAGAAACTGCTTGGATTTTAGAAGATGCGGGATATAAAGTGATTATTCCCGCTTGGTGGACTCCCCAAGGTCGTCAGCGCGCCAAAGTTCGGCTAAAAACTACTTCTAAATCGGGCAAATCTACCCCCGTTAGTAAAGGGATTTTTAGCCTCGAAAACATCATTGAATATCAATATGAATTAGCCATCGGTGAAGAAACTATTAGTCAAGAGGAATGGCAACAATTAATTAACACCAAAACACCCCTAGTTAAATTTCGAGGTCAATGGGTAGAATTAGAACAAAATAAAATGCAGCAAATGCTGGATTTTTGGCAGAAATATCAGCAGGAAAATCCTGAGATGAATCTGATTGAATTAATGAAAAAAGCTGCCGAATACCCAGAAGAAATTATTGTTGAAACCGATGATTTTTTAGGTTCTATGCTAGAGAAATTACAAAATCCTAGTCAACTAGAACCGATCGAAAATCCTCCCCAATTACAGGGAACGCTGCGGGAGTACCAAAAGCGGGGGGTTGCCTGGATTCAATACCTAGAACAATTGGGGTTAAATGGTTGTCTTGCTGACGATATGGGACTGGGAAAAACCCTACAGGTAATTGCTAGATTGATTGGGGAAAGAGAGGGAGATAATAATGTTTTGCCAACTCTGCTAGTTGCACCCACTTCTGTGGTGGGAAATTGGGCAAAAGAAATTGAAAAATTTGCCCCCCATCTTCAGGTTTTAATTCACCATGGTAGTAAGCGCTATCAAGATGAGAACGAATTTCAGACAGTAGCTAGTCAAAAGGATATCGTCATTACTTCTTTTACCTTAGTTCGCAAGGATTTGAAATTATTTAACTCGCAATCTTGGCAACGTTTGGTAATTGATGAAGCACAAAATATCAAAAATCCTAAAGCAGCACAAACTAAAGCAATCTTGAGTTTATCTGCACAACATCGTCTCGCATTAACGGGAACTCCTGTGGAAAATAGACTGCTTGATTTATGGTCAATTTTTAACTTCCTTAACCCCGGTTATTTAGGCAAAGAAACTCAATTTCGTAAAGCTTTTGAAGTGCCAATCCAAAAACAAAATGATCGTCTCCAGTCCACGGTTCTCAAAAAATTAGTGGAACCTTTTATTCTGCGTCGGGTAAAAACCGATAAGCAGATAATTAAAGATTTGCCTGATAAAGTGGAAAACAAACAGTATTGTAATTTAACTAAAGAACAAGCTTCTCTCTACGAAGTTGTTATCAAAGAAGTGGAAAAACAATTAGAAGAAGCAGAGGGAATAAAACGCAAGGGATTAATTTTATCTACCCTGATGCGCTTGAAACAAATTTGTAATCATCCCCGTCAATTTCTACAGGATAACAGCGCTTTTACTCCTGAGCGATCGCATAAGTTAGAGCGTTTGGGAGAAATGCTAGAAGAAGTAATTTTAGAGGGAGATAGTTTGCTAATTTTCACTCAATTTACTGAAATCGGTGACTCCTTACAAAAGTACCTCAAACAAACTTTTCGCTACAATACCTATTATCTTCACGGGGGGACTTCTCAACCAAAACGAGAACAAATGATCGAAGAATTTCAACATCCCGAAACAGAACCTTCCGTATTTATTTTATCCCTAAAAGCTGGGGGAGTGGGGATTACTTTAACCAAAGCAAATCATGTTTTTCATTTTGATCGTTGGTGGAATCCTGCGGTGGAAAATCAAGCAACCGATCGCGCTTTTAGAATTGGTCAACAAAAAAATGTTTTCGTGCATAAATTTGTTACTTTGGGAACCTTAGAGGAAAGAATTGATGAAATGATCGAGGAAAAGAAAAAGGTAGCTAATGCTATTGTTAGTAATGATGAATCCTGGTTAACGGAATTAGATAACGAAAGTTTTCGTCAGTTAATCGCATTGAATAAACAGACAATTATTTAATCGAGGTAAACCTATGAATAAATTTAGTAAAACTTGGTGGGGACAACGCTTTATAGAAGCATTAGAGGAATTTACCGACTCAGCGCGCTTGAGTCGAGGACGTTCCTACGCTAAAAATGATAAAGTCAAGAATTACGAAATTGACGGTAATTTAATTACTGCTCAGGTGCGAGGTTCCATTAATCCCTACTTTGGAGTTTACAAAGAACCTTTGTATAAGGTGAGTATCGAGATTAAACCAATTACTAAAGCAGAGTGGTCACAAGCTTTATATAATCTTGGTTCAAGAGCGAGTATGATCTCTAAACTGCTGCTCAAAGAAGTTCCCGATAATATTGATGAAGCATTTAGCGATCTGAATCTGCACTTATTACCCCACAGTCAAAAGGATTTTATCACCAATTGTTCCTGTCCCGATTGGGAAAATCCCTGTAAACATATTGCTGGAGTTTATTACCTCGTTGCTTCCCAATTAGATCAGGATCCTTTCCTCTTATTTGAATTACGCGGTATCTCTCGTCAAAAATTACTGCAAGAGTTAGCAAAAACTCCCCTCGGTAAGCTGCTTTCCTCCTCTATCCAAGAGGAAAAAATTCCTCTTAACCCTGTCACTTCCTATCACACTAAACCCGAAACTATACCAGCATCAGAAATAATTGATCTCAAAGAATTTTGGCACTCCCATCACCGTTTACCAGAAAATCCTCAGTTAGTTAAATCCGCAACTATTCCCGCAATTGTCATTAAAAAAGCTGGTGATTATCCTGCATTTTGGGATAAGGATACTTCCTTTATCGAGGTAATGGAAGAAATGTATCAACGGGTACGCAATAAAAATGCAGGGATACTTTAAAAAAATATAAGTTTTCCTTTTGGGGAGTCAGGAGTCAGTCCCGATGCAAAATTAGGTTACACTTTATCTTGATGAGAAACGCTGTAGCTAAATTGCTGACTTTTTGACTTAGGTATCTATCCATAGGAGGGTAGATTAGAATAAACAGGTTAACAACTGACAGTAATTGAAAATCTACCCCTAACCTGCTAGTATTGTTATGAGACTGGACATAAGAGACATACAATGGAATCCTTAATTATTGAAAATTTTCTGATTATTAAGTATGCGGAAATAGAGATAAAAGAAATTAATGTTATCATCGGTGAACAGTCCACTGGTAAAAGTATTATTGCTAAATTAGTTTTTTTATTTGAAACATTTTTGTTTTATCAAGTTAAATTATTAGTCACTAATCTTCAAGATCAGCAAGAACTCAAAAGGCACATACAGAAGCGATTTGAGGAATTATTTCCTAAATACGCATGGAAAGAGCAAGTATTCAAAATAGTTTATCGTTTGGATGACATGAACTTTTTGATTGAAAGATATAAGGACAAATCTGGCTATTTTAAACTACAATTTACCTATTCAGATAATTTTAAAAAGTTTTACAATACAACAATTAGACAAGTGAGTAAAATTGCCAAAAGCAATAACAAAGTCACTCAAGATATTTATTCATATATGAATGATTGTGTGGTCAAAAATATTGCTGATTTTTTTCAAGGCAATGAAAAAATTTTTTCTACAAAGATTTTATTTGTCCCAGCTAGTCGCACTCTGTTTGTTAAATACTTTACCAATAATATTTTTACCTTTTTAGCTAATAATTTTGATCTTGATCCTCTGATTATCAACTTTGGCTCTAATTATGAAAATGCTCAACGCCTATACAGAATAATTAATGAATCAGAAAGTTTATTCCAAGATAAAAAAGATGATAAAAAACTTTATGATCAAATTAAATTAATTAGCGAAAAGATTCTATCAGGCAGCTATGCGCGCGAGAAAGATCAAGATTGGCTTTATCATGCCGATGGGAGAAAGATCAACCTAATTGATGCTTCAAGCGGACAACAAGAAGCCTTACCAATGTTATTAATTCTCTTAGTTTTCCCCTTTTTTGCCACTCACGAATCTAATCAATTCTTTATTGAGGAACCCGAAACCCATCTTTTTCCCTCCGCTCAAAGAGATATGGTAGAACTATTTACCTTACTTTATGCTAATAAAAATTGTCGTTTCTTTCTCACTACCCATAGTCCCTACATTCTCACAGCTTTGAATAATAAAATCATGGCGGCTAACGTTGAGCCTGTCAAAGCGGAAAAATCTTTAGGTTATAAAAATACTATTCAATTTCAAGATGTGTCAGCCTACACAATTAGCAACGGACAAACTCAAAGTATCTTAGATACAGAGGTGAACTTGATTGGTATCAATAACCTCGATGCTGTCTCCGATGAACTTAGTCAAGAGTTTGAAGAAATCTTAGAAAGAAAGGCTCAACAATAATGGATATTAGTCACTGTTCTGAATGCAATACTAATAAAATAGTCAAAGTTAAAGAAAATGGTAAAGAATTCATCGTCAACAATAATAGTCAGAAATTAGTTACTAAGATAAAAATAGATAATTGTTTAATCATCGAGGGAAAAAGATGCGACTGGCTGTTAGAAATTGATTATCCCTGTAGCTTGGCTCTTTATATTGAACTCAAGGGTAAAAATATTGAACAAGCTTATGATCAATTATTGTCAACTCTAAATCATTCTTACTTACAAGAAAGACATAAAAAATCTAAAAAAGAATGCTATATTGTGGCTTCTAGAGTACCAAAAGCTGGAACCAATGTTCAGGTTTATCAGGCGAGATTAAAGCAATCTCATCCCGAAGTTAGTTTAAAAGTCAGGTCGATGAAAGCTGAAATCACTATTTAGGTTTTTCCCTCAGAAAAAAGCTGAACTAATTATTCCTGTCCCGATTGACAAAATCCCTGTAAACATATTGCTGAAGTTTATTACTTCGTTGCCTCCCAATTAAATATGGAAGAAATGTATCAACGGGTACGCAATAAAAACGCTGGTATGTTATAATTAGGTAGGTGTTTAAAATCGTCTAATACCCCCTTGGTTAAAAAAAAATTAAGGGTAGATTAAAGTGGGATTAAAGGGGGATCAGAAGTTTGAAAAAGCATTCTATTTTTTAAGACAAGCAGAATCTATGAACCAAGAATCTCTCAGCTTTGTCCATGGGAATGTCAAGTTAGCCGATCGCTTTTTAGTTTGTGGATTGGGTAGTCTCGGACAACACTGCGTCAAATCTTTAAAAGAGTTTGGGGTTAGCGTTGTCGGTATCGAACTAATACAGCCTCCCAGTTGGGAAATTAATGATTTTCCCGATTTATTAGAGGAAATAATTATCGGTGATTGTCGTCAAAAAAACATTTTAGCAAGAGCGGGAATCGATCGCTGTCGGGCTGCTTTAATTGTCACCAGTGATGAGCGAATTAATGCCACCACTGCCCTAATTATTCGGCAATTAAATCCCCATACCCGCTTAGTGGTGCGTTCTTCTAAAGATAATCTCAATCAGCTACTTAAGGAACGTTTAGGCAATTTTATCGCCTATGAACCTACCCAACTACCCGCCAATGCCTTTGCTTTAGCCACATTAGGCACAGAAACCCTCGGTTTTTTGCATCTCGACGGTCAGAAATTGCGGATTATCCAGAGACAAATTAGTCCCGAAGATGGTTTACTCGATCGCTTTTTAGGTGATTTAAATACCCCCACCCGTCGTCTGTTAGCACACACAGCCCCCGATGAACCTTTAAGGGCCGGATTTTATCAATGGTCCCCCACCACCACTATCCGGGCCGGTGATACCATTACCACCATCGAAACTACCTATCAAAATATCGATGCTACCCGCCAGAAACCGTCAAATTCTCGCCAGAAGTTGCGGCATTTTTGGCAAAAATTAGGCAAAGAAACCCAACAATTCTGGCAATTGAGTTTTCAGCAGCAAATTCACCGGGTGGCTTTCCTGTCAGTATTTATCATTATCCTGCTAGTAATGATCGGGACTTTTCTTTTCCATCTCTACGCCCCGAGAGCTTCCTTTATTTCCGCTCTTTCAGGAACGGCGATTCTTTTATTAGGTGGTTACGGTGATGTTTTCGGTGCCTCTAACCCCGAAGATTTAAATGCGGTTCCCTGGTGGATGCAGCTATTTAGTCTCTTTTTAACCTTAGCTGGAACCGCTTTTATCGGGGTTCTCTATGCCATTTTGACAGAAACTTTATTATCATCAAGATTTCAATTTATCCCCAACCGTCCCCCAGTTCCCCAACAAAATCATATCGTTATTGTGGGCTTAGGTCGAGTCGGCAAAGAAGTGGCTAATTTATTACTAGAAATGCAACAGGCAATCGTTGGGGTGAGCTTAAATAGGGATTTTGATGCGACTATCCTGCCAAAAATGCCCCTGATGACGGGAAATATCGAAGAATCTTTAAAAAATGTCAATTTAGATAGGGCTAAAAGTATAGCGATTGTTACTGATGACGAAATCCTCAATTTAGAAGTGGCCCTAACCACCCGCAAACTCAACCCCCAAAGCTACTTAGTCATCCGCACCACCGACGACAACCTTAGTCAACAATTAAGTCAAATTCTGCCCCGCTCTCACATTTTAGGAACCAACACCGTGGCGGCAGAAGCCTTTACGGGAGCGGCTTTCGGAGAAAATATCATCTATCTGTTCCGTTGGGCGCAAAAAACGATTCTGGTGACAGAATACGAGATCGAAGCCGGAGATACTCTCAATGGTAGCTCGCTCGGGGATATTGCCTACGGTTATCGAGTCGTGCCGATCCTACACCAACGAGAACGGCAAGCCCCGAAATTAATGCCCGAAGATTATCTCAACTTACGCATCGGCGATCGCATTGTGGTGCTGGCCACCATCAACGGACTGCGACGGGTGGAACAGGGTCGTCGCACTCCCAAAACTTGGCGCGTGCGGGTGGAAAAAGCCTTTAATCGCAATATTGCCGCGGAAGCGCCCACCGTAATCAGTCGTTTTTCTAATTGTCCCCTGAAAACCGCCAGCGATCTCATGGAAAATTTGCCAGCAACCCTGGGCGCCCCCCTCTACGAACAGCAGGCGATTCGATTAGTTTCCGAGTTAAAAAAAATTCAAGTTCAAGCGCTGGCTATTCCCATTAACCCGAAATCGAGTTAATCGGAGTTAAGTAAGTAGTTATAATTAAATTGAAGATAGATTTTGCCTCTGCCCCCCCTTATTAAGGGGGGTGCCGATAGGCGGGGGGATCCCCCCTGCCCTACTTAATAAGGGGGGTGTCTGACAACTTTTAACACCTACCTACTTATCCTTTTTTATCAAACTAGAAGGCTCTCTTGGTCTTTTTTTATGCAGTTAAAGTGACCGTAGCCTTGGCAGTTTGTCCAGAATCAGAAGTAGCAGTAATAGTAATTTTATCCCCATTATTTCCTTGTGCAGGTGCAGTGTAGGTAAATTTGGCATCAGTGGTATTTTTATCAATTTTACCGCTGTCTGGCGGTGAGATTGTGATGGTGTAGTTACCAACGGGATTAATGATAAATTCTTGGATTCCATTTAATGCTAAAGTTGCGCTAGAGGGAGCGATCAGAATCGTTGGAGGTAGTCCCTGTCCAGTGGAACTAGCCTCTACAGTTACTTTTTTCTCCACTTGATTAATTAAATCGGGAATAAGACGTTCGCTAAATCCAGCCACAAAAGCCATTGTTAAAAGTCCATATAAATAGATGCCATTCCGATTATCTTCAGTGCCACCCCGAATTTCTAAGGGAGAAATATTAGAGTTAAGAATTAGCAGAATAAAGAAAGCAAAACTTCCCCCTAAAATCGGCTTAGTTAGACCAATTATAAATGGCAAGAGGTCATCGTCATATTTTTGGTTTTTGGGATTATCAAAATCTTGCAAACGAGTTAGAAGACTAACTGCTCCCCCTAAAGTGCCTGTCATCAATATCAATATCAAGAGTCTAAAATTTCCGTCTTTGTCTTCAGTATTTTGGTTACTTTTACCCTCAGTATTGATTGGAGGTAAAGACATAAGCAAATCTTTCACTGGAAGGGAGTTCATAATACCCCAATTCAAAGGGAGAGCTAACACTAATCCAATTAAAACTTTTGTAGGTATTTTGAAAGAATGGAACAGATTATCTCTGAATTCGGCTAGACGAGTCCAAAAACCTGTCTGGGTTTTTCTTAATCCCGTTCTGGCGGCATAGCGTAATTTTTGTGCCAGAATAATATTAGGTTTACCTATTAAAGATTTAATCGCAATTTCTCCAGCATCTACCACCGACTTTACTTGCATGATATCACCAGGTTTGGAAATGTTCTTGAGTTCCACCTGTGCCATCCCTAGTATTTTAATTAATTTGGCTAATTCTCCCTGTACTTCCCGGTCTAATTCTTGAGGGAATCCCGCTACTTGTTCTTGGGTTTTTTCCAGCAAAATATCAATTCTTTTATTTAGTTTGATTCCCTCATCTCTAGCTTTAATTTCATTGATTAAATCGTCTAAAGTTTGAAATAAAACACTTTCTTCTTGTACTTGTAGTTGTGCAAAATTATCTTTAAATTCCTTGACTAACTTTTCAAAGGGTTCATCTACTTCAGGAATTGAACTATATTTGTCTAATTTATCCTTCAGTTCAGCAATCAAAGACTCATTTTTCTGTTGTAATTCCACAGTCGTGGAAAATTTAACCAAAGTATCTTTAACTTTTGTTTGCCAAGCAGTTAGTTTTTCTTTGAGTTTTGGCAAGTTTGCATCGTTAGCATTAGCATCGAATAGAATCGTAATTGTTGCAACTAAACTATCAGTTTCTTGGCTGAAAGTATCAAGAGGAGTTTCTGAATTTTTGCCCGTAGATAGAAGGTGGATTGTCTCCACAAGCTGATCTGTATGGGCTATTATTTGTTTTTCTAATTCTTCTCTGCTAGGTAAAGGGTCTGAAAAAGTTAATTCACCTAGTTTTTGAATAAGTTCATCTCTTAAATTATTAGTCTCTTGAGTGATTGTTTTGGCTTCTGTTTGGTAACTAGCAAGGGTAGCTGATTTATCCTGACTAAATTTATTTTGGGTTTCCAGAATAAATTGATTAATTTTTTGTTCGATAGCAGGATTTAGATTAATCATGATTGTCTTCTCCTAAAAAAAGGCGAAAATGGGCTAAAATTCGGTTAGCTTCCAGATGCTACAATAGTTATCATTGATTTTCTGCAATTATTCATAAATCTTGATAAATTTTTATTTTTTTAACTCAATTCAGTCTGCCGTAGGGACATAACATCGTTATCTCCTCAACATCGTTATCTCCTCAATGACCGCAGCCGCATCTTAGCACTCAAGCCCTAAGAGTGCTAAATTAACTATAAGGAGTCCTATCACAACAGCGATACCATGTCCAAAATCATTGCCTTTAAAGATGAATCCCGTCGCGCCCTAGAAAGAGGTGTCAACGCCTTGGCCGATGCGGTAAAAATCACCCTCGGTCCGAAAGGACGCAATGTCTTGTTAGAAAAGAAATACGGCGCCCCCCAGATCGTTAATGACGGCATCACCGTCGCCAAAGAAATCGAATTGTCCGATCCCCTCGAAAACACCGGGGCGAGATTAATTCAGGAAGTAGCGGCAAAAACCAAAGATTTAGCGGGAGATGGCACCACTACCGCCACCATCATCGCCCAAGCTTTGATTAAAGAAGGTCTCAAAAACGTTACCGCCGGGGCCAATCCCGTCGCTTTAAGACGCGGACTAGACAAAACTATCGCCTATCTGGTGGAAGAAATCGCCGCCGTCGCTAAACCGATCGCCGGAGATGCGATCGCTCAAGTGGCCACCGTTTCTTCCGGCAACGACGAAGAAGTGGGAAAAATGATCGCCGCCGCCATGGAAAAAGTCACCACCGATGGCGTAATCACCGTGGAAGAATCGAAATCCTTAACCACCGAATTAGAAGTAGTGGAAGGGATGCAGATCGATCGCGGTTATATCTCTCCCTATTTCATCACCGATCAAGAAAGACAGATCGTCGAGTACGACAACCCCCTGATCCTGATTACCGATAAAAAAATCAGTGCGATCGCTGAATTAGTCCCCGTCCTCGAAGCCGTTGCTCGTCAAGGTCGTCCCCTATTAATTATCGCCGAAGATGTGGACGGCGAAGCCTTAGCCACTCTAGTGGTCAACAAGGCCCGGGGAGTCCTAAATGTCGTCGCTATCAAAGCCCCCAGTTTTGGGGAACGTCGCAAGGCGGTTTTACAAGATATCGCCATCCTCACCGGCGGTCGTCTGATTTCCGAAGAAGTGGGCTTGAGTCTTGACACGGTTAGCCTCGATCTGCTAGGGCAAGCGGCAAAAATCACCCTAGAGAAAGACAATACAATTATTGTCGCCTCTGGGGACAGCCGCAATAAGGCCGATGTGCAGAAACGTCTCGCCCAACTGAAAAAACAGTTAGAAGAAACCGATTCCGAATTCGATAAGGAAAAATTACAGGAACGCATCGCTAAATTAGCCGGCGGTGTGGCCGTGATTAAAGTCGGGGCAGCCACAGAAACCGAACTCAAGGATCGCAAACTCCGCATCGAAGATGCCCTCAATGCCACCAAAGCCGCCGTGGAAGAAGGTATCGTCCCGGGCGGTGGTACAACCTTGATTCATCTGGCCTCTAAGGTGAAGGCTTTCAAAGCTTCTTTGACTAACGATGAGGAAAAAGTCGCCGCCGATATCGTCGCCAAAGCCCTAGAAGCCCCCCTGCGTCAGTTAGCTAATAACGCCGGTGTGGAAGGGGATGTGATCGTGGAAGGTGTGCGCGAAACCGCTTTTAGCGTCGGTTACAATGTCCTCACCGGCAAGTACGAAGACTTAATCGCCGCCGGAATTATCGATCCGGCTAAAGTGGTACGGTCAGCCGTTCAAAACGCCGCTTCTATCGCCGGTATGGTCCTAACTACGGAAGCCCTCGTGGTCGAAAAACCCGTTAAAGAAGCCGCAGCCCCCGATATGGGCGGCATGGGCGGCATGGGTGGCATGGGCGGCATGGGTGGCATGGGTGGCATGGGCATGATGTAATTCCTAATGCCGTCTGGCCCCTGAAAATAATCTCATGCAATTGAGCCAATCTGTCCCTTTTCTCGTTATCGTCGGCATTAGGGACAGGTTTTTTTTCCTCGGGAAAAACTTTTTCAGCAGAACCTGCTTAATCTATCCTTTGCATTAGTCCAGACACTACACTAGAAAAGAAGGATTATTCCCAGAAATCATGACACTGCTGACGGTTCGATCGCTCAAAAAAGACTTCGGTATCAAGGAAATTCTCAAAGATGCGAGTTTTAGTCTCGATGATCGCGATAAAGTCGGCCTGATCGGTACGAATGGATCGGGAAAATCGACCCTATTGAAAATGATCGCCGGGTTAGAAGCGATCGATGGTGGCGAAATTCAAATCAATTCCGGGATGAAAATCGTCTATTTACCCCAGCAACCCGATCTAGACAATGATAAAACGGTTTTAGAGCAGGTTTTCGCCGATAGTGGCGAAAGTATGACTTTAATTAAGGAATACGAGGAATTGTCCGATCGCCTTGTCCATGAGCCAGAAAATCTGGATACTATTATGGAACGTTTGTCAAGGGTTTCGCAACAAATTGATAAACTTGCCGCCTGGGATTTAGAAACCAATGCTAAAGTTATTTTAAGTAAACTGGGCATCGATAATTTTAATGCTCGCGTGGGAGATTTATCGGGGGGATATCGCAAAAGAATCGCCATCGCTACCGCACTTTTAGCCGATCCTGACTGTTTATTGATGGATGAACCCACCAACCATTTAGACGCGCTTTCCGTGGAGTGGTTACAGAGTTATTTGTCCCGTTTTCGGGGAGGATTATTATTAATTACTCACGATCGCTATTTTCTCGATCGAGTGACTAATCGCATCATTGAAATCGATCGGGGAGATTTATCTACTTATTCCGGTAATTATGCCTATTATCTAGAAAAAAAAGCTTTAGCGGAAGAATCGATCGCCAGTAGTCAACGCAAACACGCGGGAGTTTTACGACGGGAATTAGAATGGTTATCCCGGGGACCAAAAGCGCGCAGTACCAAACAAAAAGCGCGGATTGATCGCATTCAGGTAATGGGTAATAAGGAATTTAAACAGGTGGAGGGAAAAGTCGATATTGCCACCGCAGGAAGACGCATCGGCAAAAAAGTTATTGAAGTAGAAAATATCTCGAAAGCTTACGGAGATCGCACTTTAATTAAAGATTTTACCTATATTTTTACCCCTGAAGATCGCATCGGTATTATTGGCAGTAACGGGGTAGGAAAATCTACTCTCATGGATATTATTACCCGGAAAACTCTCCCCGATTCAGGCACGGTTGACATCGGTTCCACTATTCATATTGGTTACTTCGATCAACAATCCGATGATCTCAATATCAACGAAAATCAAAGAGTGATCGAATATCTGAAAAGTGTGGCCGAATTAGTCAAAACCCTAGACGGCAGCGTGATTACCGCTTCCCAGATGTTAGAAAAATTTCTCTTTCCTCCCGATCAACAGTATGCACCAATTTATAAACTTTCTGGAGGAGAAAGAAGACGCTTATTTTTACTACGAGTTTTGATGAGTGCGCCTAATGTTTTAATCTTAGATGAACCCACCAATGATCTCGATGTGCAGACTTTAGCAATTTTAGAAGAATATTTAGAGGACTTTAACGGTTGTGTGATTGTTGTTTCCCATGATCGCTATTTTCTCGATCGAGTAGTTGATACTATTTTTGCCTTTGAAACCGGGGGTAATATCCGTCAATATCCGGGTAATTATTCCCTTTATCTCGATCAGAAAAAAGAGGAGGAGGAACCAAAAGAAAAAAAAGTCACCCCAAAAACTGTTAAAGCTTCTCCCTCACCCGTCAATAAGAAAATCTCTTTTAAAGAGAAAAAAGAATACGAAGATATCGAAAAACAAATACCAATTTTAGAAGCAAAAAAAGCCGAAATTGAAAAGGTACTTTATGGAGAACCCCTAGAAGATTTTACTAAAATAACCGCTCTGACCGAAGAATTAGCTCAATTAAGTCAAAAAATTGATAATTTAACCGATCGCTGGTTAGAATTAGCGGAAAAATTAGGCTAGGATGATCCCTATTTTCCCGATCAATTTAGTTAAAACTGAGTGATAATTTCTGGTGAATCATCCTCATCCATGACCAGATCTACCGACTCCACCCGCAAGAGTGCCAAATTATCGTTAACCACCCCTTGAAGATAGATTTCCCCCATCCCTTCACCCCCCAGATCGATCGAGCCGAAAACTTGACCGGTTTTGGTATTAAAATTAAACTGAAAATAATTAGCCGAGGAAATTCCCTGGCTGACATTATCGTATTTAGCGATCTCTTGACCAATGTTATCATAAAAAGATACCTGAAAATTTTCTAAAACTTGCGTTTTTCCCGAACCTTTTTCCGAAAAGATAGTCGGGGCCGTTTTTTCATCATAACTAAAAGAACCTTTAGCTGTATAACCTTGATTTCCCGACCATTGAAAATCGAGCGTCACTGCTAAAACTCCTTGGCTATTCATGTTAGCAACTAAAAGCCAAGCTAATAGTAAAGTCAATATTATCTTTTTCATTAGTCGGTTATTTCATTTACAGCAGTTATCCTAATGGTGAGGTAGGAACAAAATCGGTAAAACCCCACACCCCACACCCTGCCACCAGGAAAAACCTTTTCAGCAGACCCTATTATAGCAAAGGGATTGCTACTTGCTTCCAATTAAGTAGGGAGGCACAATTATTTGTAGGATGGGTTAGCGGTAGCGTAACATAATCGGGAGTTGGGTTTCATGCTTCAACCCAACCTACGTTCATCTTATATTTAATTCCACCCACCTACTTAGTCACTGATAACTGATAACTGAATAGAGTTTGTCAGCGAAACGTTTTTTTGTCTTAAAGTCCAGAAAACGGGTTTCTCCGAGAAACCCGTTTTCTAGGTTAACTTCGGGAAAAAAGAAGCATAAAAACGCTTCAAAATACTCGGTTAATGCTTCTTTCCAGGGTTCATCATAATATCATTTTTCAAAAGTGATGACAGACTTAGTTGATTATTCCAAAGCGCAATTCCGCTCTCGGACAGGAATTGCGCTTTTAGATGTTAGTCACGACTATTGAAAATTGGTATAATTGGCGGTTGTTTGGTTCATTTGAGTTGTCCGCTTACTCTTAGGGGTGAAGCGCGATAGCGTAACGCACCGATTTAATAATAGAGGTGGTGCGTTACGGCGGCTTGTTGATGCGTGTTTTTTTGACGGAATTGTTAGCCACCTAACGCACCCTACGCCTAAAATTAGTGGCTGTGTGACTAGGTTAATTTATCAGTGCAAAATCAGTCGCTATCAGGGTAGGAACAGTCAACAAACTGGCAAATTCAGAGCCACTTCCTAAGCCAGCAGCACTACCATTTTGATTGTAGTAGATGCTGCCACTGCTGTTACTGTAAACGATAAAAGCACTGCTAGTGGCGACTAAATCATCGTCATCGACGCTGGCAAATTCAGCCGGTTGACTGAAGCCATTGCCGATGCTACTTTGTAAGGCAGTAAAGATGGCTTTACTTAATACTATTTTATCACTGCCCGAAGTGAAATCGCTGATGGCATCGATGCCTAAATTACTACTGTTGAAGATAAAATTATCGCTACCATTACCACCAGTAAGTAAATCATCGCCGGAACCACCAATTAAACTATCGTTTCCGTCTTGACCAGTTAATTGATCGTTGCCACCACCACCAGTTAGAGTATTATTAAGGCTATTCCCGGTTAGTCGGTCATTACCGCTATCGCTAATAATATTTTCGATGGTGTTATTTGCCGAAAAAGTCAATCTTAGATTATTGGTGACGGCGGTTTGGACAGTAGTAACACCTAAGTTAACTCTTACTGCGGTATTTGTCCCAGTAAAGTCGAGGGTATCGATACCGCCGGTGGTAGTTTCTTGGATGGTATCGCTTCCTAATGGGGTTGAAGCATTGAAGCAGTAAATATCGTTACCATTAGCACCAGCGAGGATATTGTTACCGCTATTTCCAGTGATTTTATTGTCACCAGCGTTACCCGTACCATTAATATTATTACTGCCAATTAGTCTGAGGTTTTCCACATTAGTGGGTAAGGTGCGAGTAATTGCGCTTTGTAGGGTGTCAGTAATAATTACTTGTCCAATTGCTTCGTCGGGATTGATGGTAGCATTAACCGGATTTGATAGGGTTACTGTAAAAGCTTCATCAGGTTCATTGAGGTTATCATTGAGGATGGGAATGCTAATAGTAGCAGTGGAAGTATTAGCAGCAATGGTGAGGGTTCCTGTCTGGCTAGTGTAATCTACATTAGCGGTAGCATCAATGGGTGCAGTGGTATAGTTGACAGTAATTTGTTGTGGATTGGGGTTATTGACAGTAACAGTGAGGATTGCACTACTATTTTGACCTTCCACCACGGTGATGTCGTTGATGGAGAGTTGCGAGGTGACAGTGCTATCATCATCGGTAATTGTCCCCGTGGCTGCGTTAGGAGTACCTACGGTATAACCTGTCCCGGTCGCGAGGGTTAAAATAACAGTTTCGTTACTTTCTACTATTGTGTCAGCAGTAGGGTCAACTGTTACCGTCGCAGTGGTAGCATTAGCAGCAAAGGTGACTGTATTGTTAGTCCCGGTACGAGTGTAGTCAGTATTAAGAGTAGCTGTCCCTCCCAGGGTGTAATTGACTGTTAAAGCATTTGTTGTTACACCAGAACGAGTGAAGGTATAAACCAGATTAGTTGTCCCGTCTTCAGTCACACTTGCGGGGGAAACTGCTAGGGTGACACTGGTATCGTCATTGGTAATTGTTCCCGTGGCTGCGTTAGGAGTACCTACGGTATAACCTGTCCCGGTCGCGAGGGTTAAAATAACAGTTTCGTTACTTTCTACTATTGTGTCAGCAGTGGGGTTAACTGTTACCGTCGCAGTGGATGAACCAGCAGCAAAGGTGACAGTATTGTTAGTCCCTGTACGAGTGTAATCGGTATTAAGAGTCGCTGTACCTCCGAGGGTGTAATTGACTGTCAAAGCATTTGTTGTTACACCGTTGCGGGTGAAGGTATAAACCAGATTAGCTGTTCCGTCTTCGGTGACGCTTGCGGGAGCAACCGCAAGAGTGACACTGGTATCATCATTGGTAATTGTTCCCGTGGCTGCGTTGGGAGTACCTACTGTATAACCTGTCCCGGAAGCAAGAGTTAAAATAACAGTCTCATCACTTTCTACTGTTGTATCAGCAGTGGGGTCAACGGTTACAGTCGCAGTGGATGAACCAGCAGCAAAGGTGACACTGGTGGGAATAGAAGCGTAATCGGTTCCATTAGTAGCTGTCCCCCCAACTGTATAGTTAGCGGTTAAGGCGCTGGTAGTAGAACCGCTACGGGTGAAGGTATAAACTAGATTTGTTGTCCCATCTTCAGTAACACTACTGGGGGAAACTGCAAGAGTAATACTGGGAAGGGTGACATCATCATTGGTGATTGTTCCCGTCACTGGGGTGGTCGTACCTACTGTATAACCTGTCCCAGAAGCGAGGGTTAAAATAACAGTTTCGTTACTTTCTACTATTGTGTCAGCAGTAGGGTCAACTGTTACCGTCGCAGTGGTAGCATTAGCAGCAAAGGTGACTGTATTGGTGGTCCCTGTACGAGTGTAGTCGGTATTGAGAGTAGCTGTCCCTCCGAGGGTGTAATTGACTGTTAAAGCATTTGTTGTTACACCAGTACGGGTGAAGGTATAAACCAGATTTGTTGTACCATCTTCTGTCACACTGCTAGGAGCAACCGCAAGAGTGATACTAGGTAAATCATCATTGGTAATCGTCCCCGTCACTGGGGTGGTCGTACCTATTGTATAACCTGTCCCGGTCGCGAGAGTTAAAGCAACGGTTTCGTTACTTTCTACTATTGTGTCAGGAGTGGGGTCAATTGTGACGGTAGCAGTGGATGAACCAGCAGCAAAGGTGACTGTATTGTTAGTCCCTGTACGAGTGTAGTCGGTATTAAGGGTAGCTGTCCCTCCGAGGGTGTAATTGACGGTTAAGGGATTAGTGGTTACTCCGGTACGGGTGAAGGTATAGACTAAGTTAGCTGTTCCGTCTTCAGTAACACTTGCGGGAGAAACTGCAAGGGTAATACTGGGAAGAGTCGGACTAGAAACATAGCTAAAATAACTAGCAGTTAGACTTAATGCTGTTTGATCAGTGATATAAGCAATCAGTTCATCTGGTTCGCTGCCTGGTTTGTTGATGTAGAGTTTAGTATTAGAACCAGAAACCGATAACAGATAGTTACTACTTGAACCCCGTAATTGAATTATATCGTTAGTGGTGTTAAAGTCAGCAATTGTCGCGTAGTCGTTATCACCGGGAAGGGTGCTGTTACCGTCATCATAAAAGGTCTTTGTTGTATCTGCAAGGATAAAGCGATCGTTTCCTGTTCCTCCTTCTAGATAATCTTGTTCTCCTATACCGCCATCTGTTCCTTGTAGGGTATCATTCCCACTACCACCAAAAAGCCGATCATTACCAGCACCCCCATTGAGGACATCATTCCCATTGCTGTACCGCCAAAAATGACATCATTATACTCAGTTCCCTTAAACCCTTCAAAACTCTCAATCGAAGTAAAGGTATCAGTTTCCGTACCGACAGTAATTGTCCCACTCCCGGTAGCGCTGTCGTAGGTCATGGTTAAACCACTACTAGCATTACTGTAGTTAGCATCATAGCGATCATTACCACTACCACCATTTATCGTGTCATTACCCGCATCAGTGGTAAAGTAATCATCTCCATCCCCACCGTCAAGAGAGTCATTACCATTACCTCCATAAATATTATCGTTTCCCCCCAAACCACTTAAAGTATCATTGCCATCTAAACCAGAAATATTATCACTGTCAGAAGTTCCCGTAATATTATCATTCCCATTAGTCCCCGTAAAATTCGCCTGTTCTACTTGAATAATTTCCCCATTTATTATAATTGTTGTCTGGTCATTCTCTACTCGTAAAGCGTCTAAGGTTGCCACATCCAGACTATTTCCCCGCACCAACTCCGCAAAAATTGCCCCCTCATCTCCCGCGCTATCCACTGGATTAATTTGAGCATCCACATAATGCCCAATTTCTTCTAAAATTACATTAACTATCGCTGCTAACGAAGCTGTATTTAAAAAAGATGCTGATAGATAAATCTTATTCTTACTACTGGCATAAGCACCATTCGCCGTCCCCAAAACCTCATCACTAAGTATCTCAATCGAGGGAATTTGACTAAAATTTCGGCTTTGCCACTGTTGTCGTAATTCCGTCGCCTTAACCACATCATAACTTGTGCCAAAAGCGGTTTCTAAATTCGCCCAAAAACCATCAGATTGAGCGAAATTAAACAAAACATCGTCAACAGCAGGAAGAATCGGCAACAGGGTAGAAGTCATGACAGTAACAGCAAAAGTTTATTGATAAAAATTTTCGCACAACAAGCGCAAATCTTTCAAGACCCCTGT